>CAXUIV010000017.1:0-20573 GCA_964250875.1 uncultured bacterium | reverse complement strand
GCAGATGCGAAACCCAGCTGCTCATCATGTCGAAGATGCGCGTGTTGGGTTTAAGCCGCTCGCGGTACAAATCCTTTAGCTGTTGAATAAATCCCTCATCCACATGGGTAACAAAGCGTGGATAGGAGTAGAACAACTTGTCGTCTGAAGCATCTAACTTGGTGCGTTCGTGAGGTTGGAGCTGCATGAGTATGAAGTGCGAATGCCGTAACAAGTCTTACAGATATCACTCTAACGAAGAGGATATGATCTTGAAATCCACCATATGTTGGTAGATAAGTGGTTAAAAGTGTTCCTATATGGAGACCTTAATGTAACGTCTCTACAGTTTGCTCGCAAACCATTTAGGATTGCTATATCTCTCAGACTAATCTGCCTTTATCCTGTATCAGCTTGTCAAAGACGTCTAAACGCAGATAGAATATTATTACGCACACGAAGTAAACACTCAAATGCTCTCTACACCTACATACACGAATCGAGAAGTTGTGGAGTCTTGGCGGGAGGTCCTAGCACCCTACAACATGGGGTACCGAATCAAACTGCTGTCGCAACTCTTGAGTCGCAAGTTTCAAGAACGACTAGAGCCTTTTGGTTTAACTCCCTTTCATTGGCTTGTGCTGTGTTGTTTATGGCGGGAGGATGGCTTACCCACTTCTAGCATTGGTGAGAAACTGCAACAGGTGGGGGGCACTTTAACCGGCGTACTGGATCGGATGGAGGAGCGATCGCTGGTTCGTCGGGAGCGCGACACCAGTGATCGCCGCATCTGGCGAATTTGGTTGACAGAAGACGGCAGGAAGTTGGAAACGGTGTTGCCACCGCTCTGCGTTGAAGTACGGGAGGAGGCAATGAAAGGAATGTCTTCTGAGGAGCGGGAGCTGCTCTCGCGCCTAGTGGACTTGGCGATCGCTAATCTTTCATAGTCATCCCGCAAACGGGCTTCAGAACTATTCCTTATGGTCATTGCTCGCTAACATCAGCCTTCTTTAAGATGATATTACGTATACGAAGCAATGATTGTCTAAATAAATGGGAATCATTAATAAGTACCCTAAATGAAAGCTCCCTGACTAAATACTTTTTTGTGTAGCTATCTCTTACTCCTCAATTGAGGGCAAAAACAATGGAACAGAGCAATGCATCTTTGAACGGAACTGCAAACGGCACTAGAGCCGCAGTTCAAGAGAGGGAAATGGTTACAGTGATCGAGACCAATAAGGTTACCCCAGTTCAAGCCGTCGCTGCTCCAGAGAAGCGGCAAGCGCCAGTGGTAATACCTGAACCTGATGCCAAGCCGGAGGCAGAGGCACCAACACCACTCCCACCGAAAGAGGGGAATAAGCCGAACCAGAAGCGCAGACTGATTATTTTGGCCGTTTTGGCTATAGCAGCGGTGTTTGGCGGTACTTTTGGTTTCCGCTGGTGGCAGTATGCCTCTACCCACGAGACGACAGATGATGCTTACATTACGGGCAATGTTCACCCAGTGAGCAGCCGGATCAACGGCACAATTGTCGATGTCTTGGTGAACGATAACCAGCAGGTGCAACGAGGACAACTTTTGGTTAAGCTCGATCCGCGTGACTATCAGGTTCAAGTCCAAGAAGCAGCGGCAGCGCTGGAAGGGGCACAGCGTCAGGCGTTAGCGGCGCGTTCTAATGTCGATCTAGCATCTGGAAACGCTCAGGGTAACAACCAGCAGGCACAAGGTAATGTCTCCTCAGCCCAGGCAGCCATCTCTACAGCAGTAGCAGCAGTCAAAGCAGCACAAACCGGAGTGCCCTCTGCCCAAGCTCAAGTTGCTGAGGCTGATGCCAACTTGCAAAAGGCCCAGACAGATTACGCTCGCTATCAAGATCTGTATCGGTCCGGAGCAGTGGCGCGTCAGCAACTGGATACAGCCAAGGCGGCTTACCTGGTTGACGTCGCTCAGAGAAATTCAGCGGTGCAGGCAGTGGCGCAAGCTCAGGCTAACCTAGCTCAAGCTCAGGAGAGCGTAGTTAAAGCCCAAGCTCAGCTAGCGGCGGCAAAGGGTGGTCTATCCCAAGCTCAAGCTACCAATCAGCAAACCCAAGTCAACCGCAGCCAGTATGCGGCTGCCCAAGCGGCGATCGCCCAAGCACAAGCGAAGCTCAATGATGCTCGGCTACAGCTCCAGTACACTAACATTACCGCTCCCAGTGCCGGTCGGGTTGGTAACAAGTCGGCACAGGTTGGGCAACGATTGCAGTCAGGTACGCCAGTTATGGCGATTGTAGACAATGAAGAGTGGGTAACTGCTAACTTTAAAGAAACTCAGTTGGAACGCATGCGTCCAGGGGAGGAAGTAGAGGTAAAGATTGATGCCTTCCCCCATCATCCTTTCCTCGGTCATGTCGATAGTTTTGCACCAGGATCGGGAGCAACATTCGCCCTTCTGCCCGCAGACAACGCCACGGGTAACTTCACCAAAATCGTGCAGCGCATTCCAGTCAAAGTTATCTTAGACCCTCAAAGTATCAAAGGGTTTGAGTCGCGTATCACTCCCGGTATGTCGGTTGAAGCAAGCGTAAAGGTGAAGTAAGGCTTTATGAGATTGGCTTTACCTGCTTTAAGGTCGAGAAACTATCAGCTGTTTTTCGGCGGACAAAGCGTCTCCCTGATTGGAACTTGGATGACGCAAATCGCTACGATTTGGCTCGTTTATAAACTGACAGATTCAGCCTTTATGTTGGGGGTCGTTGGATTCACGAGCCAAATCCCCAGCTTTGTTCTAGCTCCTTTTGGAGGTGTTTTAGTAGATCGGTGGAATACCCGTCGTATTTTAGTCATTACTCAGACCCTGGCGATGGTGCAGTCGTTAGCGCTAGCCGTTCTAACGCTAACCAGCACCATAGATATTGGGCACATTCTTTTTCTTAGCCTGTGCCAAGGTCTAATTAATGCCTTTGACGCACCAGCAAGACAGACTTTTGTCAAAGAAATGGTAGAGAGGAAAGAGGATTTGGCCAGTGCGATCGCTCTCAATTCTTCTCTGTTTAATGGAGCGCGTCTGGTTGGTCCTGCCGTTGCAGGCGTCATCATTGCTAGGGTTGGGACTGGTTACTGCTTCTTGATTGACGGTTTCAGCTATATTGCTGTGATCATTGCCTTATTAGCAATGAGAGTCAAGCCGAGGAAAAAAGTGACTCAAACAGATAGTACTCTGCAAAGATTGAAAGAGGGATTCTCCTATGCCTTTAGGTCTGCACCAATTCGATCGATCTTATTACTGATAGCGCTGTTCAGCTTGACGGCAATGCCTTATGTGACTCTTGTACCCATCTTTGCCACCAAGGTTCTGCATGGCGATGCCCACACTCTAGGATTTTTATCGGCAGCATCAGGACTGGGGGCACTAACAGGCGGAATCTACCTGAGTACTCGCAGAACAGTCCTTGGTCTAGGGAAAATCATAGCCTTCGCCCCAATACTTTGTGGATTTGGAATTATTGCTTTCGCTTTGTCCCACGTCCTCTGGCTCTCCCTCCTTGCAGCGATGGTAATTGGCTTGGGTTCAATTCTGCAAATAGCATCTAGTAATACCGTCATCCAAACAATTGTCGAAGACGATAAACGTGGACGGGTGATGAGCTTATTTACAATGGCCTTTTTGGGTATGGTACCGTTTGGCAACTTATTCGCTGGCAGCTTAGCGAGTAAAATCGGTGCGCCAAACACATTAATCATTGGTGGTTGCTGCTGTATTCTAGGGGCATTACTGTTTGCTCAACAACTGCCCACTCTGAGGCGTTTAATTCAACCAATCTACAGAAGAGCTGGCATTCTTCCTCAAATCCATTCGTAAAAACAGGAGGATGGTTGTGGCTAACGATAGTGCGCTTATAAAGCATCAGCCCCCCCAATCTGCGCCGTCCGACCAGGTATCCTTCAAAACCTGGCTAGGAATTTTTGGGGCCATGCTGGGCGCATTTATGGCTGTTTTAGATATTCAGATTACTAACTCTTCTCTGCAACAGATTGATGGCGCACTGGGCGCAACGCAGGAAGAAGGTTCTTGGATCTCAACTGCCTATCTGGTAGCTGAGATTGTGGTGATTCCGCTGACTGGTTGGCTATCGCAAGTGTTCTCTGTGCGGTGGTACTTGGTTGTCAATTCCATCCTGTTTCTATTCTTTTCTATTTGCTGCGCTCAAGCTTGGGATTTGCCTTCGATGATTCTGTTCCGCGCTGGACAGGGATTCACCGGAGGCGTGCTGATTCCCATGTCCTTTACAATTGTGCTGACAAAACTACCACCAGCAAAACAGCCTGTTGGTCTAGCTCTATTTTCAATTACCGCCACGTTTGCGCCATCAATTGGTCCAACGATTGGGGGCTGGCTAACCGACAACTTTGGCTGGCAGTACAACTTCTACTTAAATGTAGTTCCAGGGATAGCGCTGATAGCCATAGTGCTGTACGCCATTGAGCGCCAGCCGTTACAGTTGAAAAAATTGAAGCAGGGTGACTGGTGGGGCATTCTTTCGATGGCGATCGGTTTGGGTTGTTTGGAAGTTGTCCTGGAAGAAGGGAACCGCAAGGACTGGTTTGGTTCCCCCATGATTGTGCGCCTAGCTGTTGTTGCGGCAGTCTTTATCAGCCTGTTTCTCTGGATTGAGTTAACTCGTAAAAACCCCTTCATCAATCTGCGCTTATTGCTACGTCGCAACTTTGGTATAGGCAGTATTTCGGGACTGGCACTCGGACTGGGGCTATACGGTACGGTTTACCTTTTGCCTCTGTACCTCGGTCAGATCAAAGACTACAGCCCCTTACAGATTGGTGAGGTGATCATGTGGTCAGGACTGCCGCAGCTGTTTCTGATTCCATTGGTACCCAAACTGATGCAGCGGATTGATGTGCGGTTCGTAGCTGCGATAGGGTTTACCCTATTTGCTGTCAGCTGTTTCATGAACTCAAACATGACGCACGACACGGCTATACAAGAACTCCGCTGGTCGCAACTTGTCCGCGCTTTGGGACAGCCGATGATGATCTTACCGCTGACGTCCATTGCCACTGCAAACATTGAAAGGTCGCAGGCTGGCTCTGCCTCAGGTCTGTTCAACATGATGCGCAACTTGGGTGGGTCAGTTGGCATTGCGGCTCTGTCAACGCTGCTGACTCGGAGGGAACAACTGCACTCAGAGCGTGTTGGAGAGGCGGTTTCACTGTACAATCCGGCGACTCAGCAGCGGATTAATCAGTTAACCCAATTCTTCACAAGTCAGGGAGTCGATCCGACAACCGCTCATAACGAGGCAATTAAAAGGATCGGCGGCATAGTTCGCACTGAGTCCTACGTGATGGCCTACAACGATTGCTTTTACTTCATCGGTATGGCTCTACTGGTATGCGCGGTTGCCCTACTGTTCTGTAAGAAGGCGAAAGCTGGTGGTGCCGCTGCTGCTCACTAAGGGGAATGAACCGCGTGTTGAAAAAACCCTAGTATGGTAAAGCTAGCTAGAGAAATTGCGCCTCCAAATGAACCAGATGAGCGGTGATCGCCTGTGGAACAGATGAGAGCAATCACGCTATGACAATGCAATTGCAGCTAGCCTAATAAGCGCTTAAGTTGCTTGTACACTTCGTCATCATTGCGCTCACCAACTAAAATCACTTCAACTAAATTCGCATCTGCATCAAAGCGGTAAACAATGCGGTGTTCTCCAGAGTCTATGCAGTAGTATCCCGCATAACCAATCAATTCCTTGTGATCTGCTGGTAAAGGGTCAACATTCAAAGACATTACTTTCTTGGCGATTTGGGCAGCAACTTTAGGTTGTAACCCTTTGAGAAAATCAAGAACTGTTTCAAGACCATCGAGTTTTGCCATCCTCTCAGCCGTCACCATCCAGCGCAGCCAGACGTTTGATTTCTGCCGTAAAAGTTTCCGTACCAATCATTTGTGAGGTTGAGAGGGCAGCTTGGGCTTGCTGACCGATCATTAAGTCCTCCCATTGAGCCAGTCGGTTGATCAATTGCTCATAGTTTTAGACAGACATAATCACATAACTCGGTTGCGACTCCGTCGTGAGTAAAACCGGCTCAACAGCAGCTTGGTTTAAAACCTCACTATCAGTATTTTGGATTTCAGTAATAGAGAAGTGCTGCATCCTCATACCCTTTCCAAAGGCTCTCTCTATTGTAGTGTGTAATTCCTCAGCGTCTGAGTTTAAGGTGCGATCATAAATGTGATTGAGAGATGCTCGCACGATGAAGGCTGAAGGTGATTGTTAACTATGTTTGAAAGCTGCGATCGCTGTAATAAGGTATGCACATAGCCTGGTGATTTCATGAGAATTCAACTCCTTCTCGCCTATGAAATCGAACTTCAACCTGGTGAAGCACTGTTGCCAGCGGTAGACAAACTCAACCTCTCACCGATGACCAATGCGCTATGGAGTTGTGATTGAAAAGCTAGAGAGTAATTATTCAGCTTATGTTCCAGATTTGCCTGGATGTGTAGCGACAGGTGAGACTCTTGAAGAGATGGAACAGCAGATGAAAGAAGCGATCGCATTTCACTTAGATGGTTTGCGAGAGGAGATACCCATTCCTGATCCAAGTACTCTGTGTGAATATGTTGAGGCTTGCTAAAGGTGCAATTCTCCAATGCCATCTTTGATCACTACGGTACGAAGCAGGCCAATTGTCTTTGCTATGGTCCACCTGAAAGCACGTAAGTTACGTAGCAGTCAGTGTCAACGAGCATAAACAGCACTGTCAATGTGTCATTTCTATTGCGTATTCTCGAAGGAACATCCACTAGCAACGGACGTGGTGCGCCTAGTAAGGTAGGTATGGACCCAATTTGAACAAGTGGCCACCACCCTTTATTAATTAGGTTCATCTTTGACTTGCAGGTTAACTTTCCTCCATAAAAAAATCCCGCTTGCATTCTCGTGGGCTGACGTAGTCCCGTTCATCGTATAAAATCATACAAGAAGTTCCTCCTCTTCCCGGTAGTGCATAGCCAAGCTTCCAGATGAGACGGGGTAGAAATAGGACTGAGAATATAGAAAATAGAGTGAAAGTGACCACACCTCGGCGGAAAGCAGTTCTGTTAATCAGGGTCATAAAAACTCGCGGCTCGTGGCTGCTAAAGTTTAACCTAACAGCCAACCAAATAACTCTCCCACAGTTATCTGTAGCTCACTTGCAAAAGCTGGCACGGGAAGCTGCTTTTCTGGTTCATCAAATACCTCCATCTGCTGCTTTGGAAGATGAATGAATACCGTTCGCTCGTCTGGATCGATCAGCCAGCCCATTTGAGTTCGATATTTCAGACAGTGCAGAATGTTTTTCGTGACTTTTGTTTGGCTTTGGTCAGGCGACAGAATTTCAATTGTCCAATCAGGAGCTGAGTTAAACACATTGGCAATTTCGCCATTATGATCACGAGGGATTCTATCCCAAGCAAACACAGATACATCTGGCACTATTGACCGTCCACCAAAAGTACACCGCAGTTCTGGAAAAGCTCGTGCAATCCGCCGAGACTTGGTCACTGCGTTGATAGCAGTAACCAGTTCACCCTGAATTGTACTGTGCTTCCCCTGCGGCATTGGCTTTTGAACAATTTGACCATTAATGTACTCATTGGCTGGTTTTGTTTCTGGTAGCTTCAAAAATTCTTCTAGTGTTAAAGGTCTAGATGATGTCTGTACCATTTGAGTTCGCCTCTAGAAAATTCACTGTGGGAACGCATTGCTATGCGTCCCTACGAAGGAGCTATGATTTTCTGGTAATTTCTTTTGCGGAAATTGCCTAGGGACTGTTCTGATGAATTACCTCCTTCAGCTGAAGCTTCAAGTTTATATCTACAGTTGGTAGACAATCAATTTCTCTCAAAAGAGAGACTTTTGACTCAGACTGCGCCCGCGCTGCATATACGCCACATAACAATGTATAAATTCCAACTGTAGACAGGGCTTGGGCAATTAATCCTGTAACGCCAAGAACCGCTATCCCTCCAAGCATTCCTGCGGGTCCGCCAAGGAAGGCTAAAGCTGCTGTGATGGCGGCAGCACCGGACAAGCCTGTAGCAGCCATCGTAATCACCAGTATTACGCCGGGAAGTCCCATTGCTGCTAATGTTCTGACAATATCATCCATTTGCTGACAACTCCAAATAAAACTCTTTTTGTTAGTGTTCCCATTTGGCTGTTGTATTTACGTTTTGCTGAGAGTCAGATGGCGAATCTGTGACAACTCAATTCTTTCCGTTGAAGTAGGGCAAGCTTGTCAGTCTTAGCTGCCATGATCAAATCGCTCTGGTGCCAAACCACACATCGCGTGAGTCCACCAGGTACCCGTAACTTTGCCTCACGCAGTCAGTAATGCTTCGAGTCGCCAATATTTTTTTATTGATGGTACGGGCAAAATGCCCGTACCACACACGAATTATGTAAGACTGCTACAGATATCAGCGTAAACTCAATGCGTTTCGCTCAAGTATCTGTTCTCGGTGGTACAAGAAGAGTGGAAGAGCGCAAGAAAGCCCTACACCAAAAGTTAGTCCGATGTAGACCAGCATCCACAACCGAGAAGCTTCTAAACGTTTCAGCTCAATGAACAAAAAGCAAAGGAAAGCGTCTGCTGAGATTAGCAAATCGGTGCCGAGATCGGAGGTGATATTGTTAGCAGACGCTTTTTGGAAAAATAAGGTGAGAGAGAACAGTGCTGTCGGGTCTTGAAGAATCCAGAGCCAAGGCAATAGCGAACCTAGAACCGTAAGTAGTAAGTAAATAACCTTGAGCGGGTTGAACTGATTCTGTGAATACGCTGCCCCTATGGCACTTGTTGACTTAAGCATGATTTCTTACCTATTGGTTGGTACAACATTGATCGTGCCAAAGGGAGATAATAAAAACAATTACCAGTGAGGTAATCAGGAAAGTTACTGTAGGCCATTCTTGTTATGGAAGTTTCAAGCGCTCCTAGCCCCAGCACGACCAACTCATTTGGGGCGCTACTAAAACAATGGCGCTCTCAACGGGGATTCAGTCAGCTCGATCTAGCGTTAGCAAGCCAAGTGTCTCAGCGGCATATCAGCTTTCTCGAATCGGGGCGAGCGAGACCGAGTCGGGAGATGGTGCTGGGATTGGCTACAGTCTTAGACGTGCCCTTAAGACATCAGAACATAATGTTGACGGCTGCTGGATTTGCCCCCATCCATGCTGAAACAGACCTTTCGTCTGCTGAAATGAGGCCGATTTGCAAAGCGCTAGAGTTCATGTTGCATCAGCAAGAACCTTATCCAGCTATTGTGATGGATCGCTACTGGAATCTCCTTAAGAGTAATGATGGAGCAACTCGACTCCTAAACACTTTCATCGCTCCAGACACGTTGCAAGCTATCTCTTGCATTGACGGAAAAATGAATTTGATGCGAGTCATGTTTCATCCGCAGGGGTTGCGTCCGTTTGTTGGTAGCTGGGAGAAAATTGCAGGGCATCTCATTCAACGGGTGCATCGAGAAGCGATCGCCGAAGGTCAAAGTGAGCAGTCCACATCTTTACTCAGCGAATTGATGAGCTATCCCGGTGTTCCTGATGTTTGGCGAACGTCAAATCGAGAAGCACAACATGCTCTACTCCTCACTGTTCATCTCAAGAAAAATAACCTGGAATTGCAGTTTTTCTCCACAATCGCCACATTAGGTACACCCTATGACATCACGCTCCAGGAACTTCGGGTTGAGTGCCTGTTTCCAGCAGATGAGGTAACTGAGCGAAACTGGAAGAACGAAATTTAACTAGAGTGGCGAGTGGTCCACTGACAATCGGCACTGTGAGTATAAATATACGTGATTCTAAATTGGTAGAAGCAACGCTAGAAACTGGCTTACTTCTTTTCAGTAAAGTCGGAGGCAATCTCATCAGTCTTCGCTGACATAATGAAATCGTTCCGGTGCAGTCCACAGATCGCGTGAGTCCACCAAGTTACGGTCACTTTACCCCACTCAGTCAGCAATGCTGGATGATGCCCTTCCTCTTCAGCTAACTCACCGACCTTATTTGTAAAGGCTAGCGCTGTTTTAAAATCTGGAAGCTCGTAAGTACGCTCTAAGCGTGGTTGACCATCCTGCTGTGTGAGATTCCAGTCGGGAATCTGGGGCTTAAGTTCGGTAATTTCCGCTTCAGTTACACGTGGTGCATCCTTGTGGCAGGCAGAACACTTTTGTGCTGTCAGATCCATAACTCCTCTCCCTCGCTGTCAACGACTTTATTCTATCAGGCGGGTTTTCTGGCAGTTCCTGATGGACAGTCCAAAATCCAAAATGTTATCAGTCGTGGATTGTGCTGTCGGGCAGGATTGCCCCAGTCAAGTTCGTCCCGCTCAATTTGACCATGATTCGGCCTTTTGACCCGATACAGGCACCTGTCAAATCTGCCCCGCTCAAATCGGCTCCACTCAAATCGGCTCCAATTAAATTCGTCCCCCGCAGATTGGCTTGCCTCAAATTGGCCTGAAGCAGATTAGCTCTAAACAGATTGGCTCTTTCTAGGTTCGCTCCTTGAAAATTAGTCCTATGCAGAAAGCTATCGCTCAAGTCAGCATTGCTGAGGTTGGCGTTGCTGAGGTTTCTGCCTGATAGGTCTTTTTCCTTCAGCTTCGCCCCTCTCAAGTCTGCTCCACTTAAATCAGAATGCTGTCTCGCCTGCCGGTGGGATTGGGGGGGCGATTGATAGGAGGATTGAGATGTTTTTCGCTGGCGTGACGGTGCTGATGGTGACGGTTGCGGCTGACTTTGGTGATGAACACTCGGTCGAATTGAGCGCAACTGGTCGCGAGCCTGATTGATTTCCTTTAGTTTCTCTTCTGCTTTTTGTTGCAGGCGGAGGTTGTCTTTGGGAATCCGATCTGGATGCCAAACAAAAGCCAGGTCTTTATAAGCCTGATTCACTGCTTCGAGTGACGCTCCAGGCTCCAGTCCAAGCACGCTGTAGTATTGGCTTAGCTCATCCATCTCCTCCAACCTACCCTGTTTTGCTCTGTTGATTGATATATTAGCTTCTCCATTGCTTGTAACACATCTAAGTTGCCTCGGATAGAAAAGCTCTCGCATGAGCGAAGCGAAGCGTTAGGCGTTAGGCGCAAAGGCGCGAAGGAACTAGATCTGTGGGCAAAAGTCCTTTCCTTAGTTTTCTTATTTGCGCCTTTGCGCCTCTGCGAGAGATAAAAATTTATGTCAATGGTCTAGTAATTCATACTTCAATTAAGCAAAATCTAAAACTTCGCAGATCTTGATAAACGACGGGCGCTTTGATGGCATGTGGTTCATACAGTCTTGCTGTAAGCCGCGAAGAGTAGCGATCGCTGCTTGAGACGACTTCAATTCACAATGGTCTAACATCTCCTCAAGCAGACAGCCAAAGGCTCTCACCTCTAAACATTCCATCATTTGACCCACAGAAGGATCGGTCGAGTCGTAAAAAGATGCTGCGCCAAAGTCCCCTAGTAAACTATCTCCCGCTTCATTTACCAAAATATTGTGAGCGTAGAGATCGCCGTGCATGATGCCCCTGGCATGAAGATGCGCCGCAGCTGCCGCAATTCCCTTAACGATGCGTAGAATGACCGTTAAAGGAAAAGATGCACCTGAGCTATATCTGTCTCTTGTACAGCTATCAAGATCTGGAGGTTCACCTAGGTTTTTGTAATTGGGTGGGATGAACGAAAGCACAAGCCCTGCTTTATCCTCAGGGTGATTGATCAGCTTTCCCAAAATTCTAACAAGATTTTCGTGCGCTCCAGCAGCTATACAAGCATGCATTTCATCTACAGGAAGACCGTCACTGGTGATTTCACCTTTGAACACCTTGACCGCAACTTCTAGTTTCTGATTGTGTTCTGTGTTCCAGATTCCCTTGGAGATTACTCCAGAAGCACCTTGTCCAAGTGTGTCTCCGAGCTGCAAGTCAGTCCAACTAATGTCTAGTAGCGATCGCACCAAGGAGTTTACATAACAGCACGGGTTACCAGCGTAAGCAAGCCAAGACAGGCGAGGCAGGGTGAACAACCAGGCGGGAAGTGACTTGAGGCGATTTGCCGAAAGCCGGATCAGTTCTAGATTCAGACATGCAGCCATCTCATCTGGGAGCGATTGCAGCTTGTTGCCCGCAAGCATAAGTTTCTGCAAGCTTTTCAGTCTGCCGATTGAAGCCGGTAGCTGCTCAATCCGGTTGTCTGTGAGAATGAGCCAACGGACAGTCGGCGGTAGAGCATTGTCCTCGAAAGTTGTAATATCATTAGATTTAAAGCTAACCATGTAGAGGTCGGGACACTGCGAGAGAATCGCTGGAATCTCTTCAAAAGCGTTATCGGTGAAGAAAACAATCTTGAGCTTCTTCAATCGACCAAACTCATTTGGCAAGGATTTTAAATGATTGCGCGATAGATCTAAGATTTCCAAAGAATTTGCTAAATCAAAGATCTCAGGTGGGAATTCAGTCAATCCGCAGGATAGATTGAGCCTTTTCGTCCCCGCGAGCTGGCCGGATCGAAGCAAGTCTATATCCATACAACACCTAAAGACCTCCTAGACCTAAACATCTTATAAATAAATAGGCGAGGGTAAAGCTGAGCATGTTACAGAATGTAAACTACCAGTTCTCTACCGATGCTCGATGCCCCATCTCCCATGCCCGACCTTAACAAGTGACCGTTCAATTCTGACCAATCTATTCGAATTCAATTCTTTTGCATAAATTCCAGAGTTGTCTGCTCAGCGATCTGCTTACCTTCGTTCAGTAAGTACTCAAGAAAAGTGCGAGCGACGACGGAAAGCTGTTTGCTAGCTGGATAGACGACATACCAATGACGTTGAATTGGCAAGCCCTCCACGTCTAGGATAGTGAGTGGGCCTTTTGTGCCTTCGAGTGCCAAAGAATGGCGTGATAATATTGACACACCCAAGCCGCCGACAATTGCCTGCTTGATCGCCTCATTACTACCAATCTCCATTTCAACTTCGATGGTAGCCCCCTTTTCCTCAAAGAATCGCTCCACCGCTATCCGGGTACCTGAACCGAGTTCGCGCATGATAAAAGGCTCTTGGGCCAGTCGCTGAGGGGAAATGTTCTGATTTTGAGCTAGAGGATGGTTGTATGGCGCGATCGCGACCAAAGGATTTTCCAAAATCGGACAGATGCTGACATCAAGATTTTCCGGCGGTTTTCCCAAAATGTAGAGATCGTCAAGATTTTCTGCTAGGCGTTCTAGGACAAGCTTGCGGTTCGTGACTTGGAGAAAGACCTTAATTCCTGGATAGCGGTGACGAAATGGACCTAACAGACGCGGGACGAAATATTTAGCAGTTGTAATCACAGTTAGCCGTAGATTTCCCTGCTTTACTCCTTTCAGATCTGCCAGAGTCATCTCCAGTTGGGTCAGTCTCTCAGAAATATCCCGGTACACAGCCAAAACTTCTCGGCCTGCTTCTGTAAGGTACAGGCGCTTGCCGATTTGCTCAAACAACGGCGTGCCGACTGCTTTTGTTAGTTGCTTGACCTGCTGTGAGACAGTGGGTTGAGTTAGAAATAGTTCCTCCGCCGCACGGGTAAAGCTACCGGAGCGGGCGATCGCCTCAAAGATCTTCAGTTGATGAAGAGTTGCGTGATTCATCTGCCACAATCATAGATAAAATCTATCACAGCTATTCTAAATAATGGCTTTTCACTATACATGTTTGGCAGTACCATCAGATTTATGACATTTCAGCAAGCTGGCTATTCAAAAAAGGCATACTTGCTTCTGTAACCCCATAATTTCTTTAGAGCGACCCCAAGGTTGCCCTCTACAGTTTAATTCTTGAAATCCTAGAGGTAATTTCAATGGACCAGCTCCTTTTACAGAGCATCTGGTTGATACCTTGCTACGCGCTGATTGGTGCAGTTTTGACTATACCTTGGTCGCCGTCAATCACTCGGCTCACGGGACCGCGACCAGCTGGCTACGTGAATTTGTTCATGACTTTGTTGGCTTTCCTCCACGGCCTGGGTGCGCTCCAAGCGACTTGGAACCAACCAGCGCGGCAGGTGGTCATTCCCTGGCTTCAAGTGGCCGGTCTAGACTTATCTATCCCTTTAGAAATCTCATCAGTCACCGTAGGGGCCACTATCCTCGTGACTGGAATCAACCTGCTAGCGGAGATTTTTGCAGTGGGATATATGGAGATGGACTGGGGATGGGCACGCTTTTATGCTTTGTTGGCACTTTTTGAAGCTGGGATGTGCGCTCTGGTCCTCTGCAACTCTTTGTTTTTTAGCTACATGATTCTGGAAGTTCTCACGTTGGGGACTTACATGCTGGTAGGTTTGTGGTTCAGTCAGCCCTTGGTGGTGACAGGAGCCAGAGATGCTTTTTTGACCAAGCGGGTGGGAGATTTACTGCTGTTGATGGGAGTTCTTGCTGTGTACCCCTTAACAGGAACCTGGAACTTTACTGAGCTAGCTCAGTGGGCCACCACTGCTGACGTGGATCCGAAAGTGGCAGCTCTGGTCGGTTTAGCTCTGCTAGCTGGCCCAATGGGTAAGTGCGCTCAGTTCCCCCTACATCTATGGCTGGATGAGGCAATGGAAGGGCCGCTCCCTAGCACGATTCTGCGGAACTCGGTGGTGGTCGCAACTGGAGCTTGGGTACTCGTTAAGCTGGAGCCGGTTCTAGCTATCTCACCCTTGGTGATGTCGGCAACTGTGATCATCGGGGCTGCAACAGCTGTGGGCGGTACGTTGATTGCCATTGCTCAAATTGATATCAAACGTGCCTTATCCTACTCTGTCAGTGCCTATATGGGATTGGTATTTATCGCTGTGGGAACGCAGCAGACAGACGCCGCTCTGTTGTTGGTGCTGACTCATGCTATCTCAATGGCCCTTTTGGTTATGAGCGTTGGCGGTATTATCTCAAACAACATCACTCAGGACCTTACTCAGTATGGTGGTCTGTGGTCGCGCCGTCCCATTTCAGGTTTAGGGTTCGTGATCGGTGCAGCTGGGCTATTGGCTTTTCCTCCCTTAGGCAGCTTTTGGTCAATGCTGAAGTTAGCTGATGGGTTGTGGGCTACTCAGAGAGTGTGGCTATTGGGAATCTTGCTAGTGGTCAATGGTCTAACAGCCTTCAGTTTAACTCGTGTGTTCTGTCTGATTTTTGGCGGCAAGACCAAGCCGATGACGGTGCGATCACCTGAAGTTATATGGCTGATGGTGTTGCCAATGACATTTTTGCTGGGCTTTACCCTTCACCTCCCCTTAGTTTTGCAGAGTTTATCACTGCTGCCAGCCTGGACGGACATCAACAGGGGGGCTGCTCTTACGCTGACTTTGTCAACTGTTGTAGGCTGCGCCGTTAGCGGCTTCATCTATCTGGGTGATCTGGTATCCAAACCAGTTCAACTTCCTCTAAGACCCTTGCAAGACTTGTTCGCTTACGACCTTTACACAGTCAAAATCTACCGTCTCAGTGTTGTTCTTGGAATTGACTTGATCTCCCGGTCGATCTCAGCAATTGATCGCTATCTAGTGGATGGTCTGGTTAACCTAGTTGGTTCAGCCTCTGTGTTCAGTGGAGAAAGCCTGAAGTACAGTACCAATGGACAATTCCAGTTTTATGCCCTCACTATCCTCCTGGGGCTAAGTATGATGGGAGTCACCTTGGGCTGGCCCTTCTTGTCTCATCTTTCACTCAGTATTTCCCCATAATTCAAATTACCTCTACTCCAAAGTCGCTATGCTCAGTGCATTGATTTGGCTGCCTGCTCTAGGTGCCGCTCTCATCGGGTTCTGGCCAGGGGCTATCTCTGCTAGTCGGACGCGCTTCCTAGCCCTGGCTGTTGCTAGTGTCCTCGTTATCTGGAATGTCGTCCTGCTCAGTCAGTTTGACATTAGCAGTGCGGAAATGCAGCTGTCTGAATTTATTCCTTGGGTCGAACCCCTCGGCTTGAACTACACCCTCGCCGTTGATGGCCTATCGTTGCCTTTGATAGCCTTAGCTGCACTGCTAGTCTGGATTGCTATTTACAGCAGTAGTGAGTCTGTGATACGTCCTCGGCTGTACTATGCTTTGATATTACTGGTCAATGCCGGAGTTGTCGGTGGTTTCCTAGCTCAGAATTTGCTGCTGTTTTTCCTGTTCTACGAGCTGGAACTGATTCCCTTCTACCTGTTGATTGCCATCTGGGGTGGAGCCAAGCGTGGTTATGCAGCGACGAAGTTTTTAATGTATACAGCAGTTTCTGGAATTTTGATTCTGGCAGCGTTTTTGGGCATAACCTGGATCGGCGGTTCCACCACCTTCGATTACAGCTCGATTGTCACCACAGGACTACCGTTAACGACGCAACTGATTCTGCTGACAATGCTGCTGGTCGGCTTCGGAATTAAAATTCCCTTAGTTCCTCTGCACACATGGCTGCCAGATGCCTACGTCGAGGCTTCTCCACCTGTGGCAATTCTCTTAGGAGGTGTACTCGCCAAGCTAGGAACCTATGGCTTGGTGCGGTTCGGTTTAGGGCTGTTTCCCGAAACTTGGGCACTTGTCGCTCCAGGCTTGGCAACTATTGGAGCAATCAGTGCTGTCTACGGGGCACTGACAGCGATCGCCCAGAAAGACATCAAACGCATGGTCGCCTACAGCTCCATCGGACACATGGGTTACGTGATGTTGGGAGCTGCCGCCGCCACCCAACTCAGCTTGGTTGGAGCCGTTGCTCAAATGGTCGCCCACGGTCTGATTCTGGCAATTCTCTTTCAGTTAGTGGGCGTAATTGAAACCAAAGTCGGCACCCGTGACTTGGATGTCCTTAATGGATTAATGAGTCCTATACGCGGGCTGCCGCTGACGAGTGCCCTATTGGTTCTGGGGGGAATGGCTAGTGCTGGTATTCCAGGTTTAGCGGGTTTTATTGCCGAAATCCTTGTGCTTCAAGGTTCGTACTCGACTTTTCCTTTACCAACCCTTATCTGTGTGATTTGTACGGGCTTAACGGCAGTTTACTTCGTGATTCTGCTCAACCGCACCTGTTTTGGCAAGCTGGACAACAGCACAGCGTACTATCCTAAGGTCAAATTCTCGGAGCAAATTCCAGCTTTAGTTCTAGCGGCTACTATTTTCTTCCTGGGAGTCCAACCGAACTGGTTGGTGCGCTGGAGTGAAACGACTACGAATGCCATGGTTGCTGCGGTGCAAGTCAGTAGTAATCAGCATTTAGCTACAGACGTGAGCCTCTTGCAGAAATAATTTTCTCAGCCTCTCATCTTTCAACCCTTCACGAGAAACCAAAATGGTACAGGCTTTACAGAAACCCGCAACTAAATTACCCCCTTCTCAACATGAGTTCGCAGAAATCATTCACCGCCTAGAAGCAGGAGGTGCGATGTTACCGGACTCGCCAGAAAACCTGATGCAAATCATTGGTATCTACAAAGCTTACGCAGTGCCGATGGATTTCTACTGGCGCGATCTCCTCTATATCGCCGAACATGTCTTTTTAAACCCACTTCCCTTCTTCAAATACTTCATACCTCAGGAGTACTTAGACCTGCATAACCATTACGCAGGAGACGATGCCGATTTGCGGATTTGGCGAGGAGAGGCAACAGCCCATCCTGAACTCCTAGCGTTTATGGAGAAGGGCGAAACAACCAAAATGCCGAAGTTATTTCACCACCTGTGGCATGACCGTGTCAACATGGAGTTCGCTGAAGAGTGTATGCGGGCTATGCTATGGCACGGGCGAGATATGGGCTGGGGCAAGTTTGACTCCTACTTAGATAGCGACGAATACAGAGCTAACGCGGACAGAGCAATTCGGGCTTACTTCCAGGGCAACCCGGCCATGCTAGGACTCTACAAGCTGTTTCCTGAGATGTTTATCGAGCAGGTACGGCAGCTGTCTTATTACTCCAATCTCGGTTTGTTTTGGGAAGTGATGGCTCCCGTTTTCTTTGAAATGTCCGATCTCTATGACGAGGGAAAATTCTCCGGCGTTCCGGACGCAATGAATTTTTTAGTTAACGGGATTTTTGCGATCGCCGGACGTCCAATCTACCATCACGTCTATATCCGGGGCGAGCGTTACGAGATCATCTCCAAGTCTAAAGGCTTCACGTGGCTCTATGAAGCTGCCCTACCATATGTCGAGGCAGTCTTCTACCGCACCTCTCCCTTCCGAGGCACCAAATCCTACAACGCTCAGGCTCGTCAAGTGCCGGATCAACAGAAGGACTTTCATTATGGAATTCTCTATGCTGATGTCTTTCCGGTAGGTACTGCTGGCATTCCACCAACTCTGCTGATGCAAGACATGATCCACTTCCTGCCGCCGTATTTGGTGGAATATTATCACCAACACTGCCGAGGCGAAGCTGACATGCTCATTCAGTTAGGTATTACTTTCCAGCGCTCTATGTACTGCGTCACCTCTGCTGTGATCCAAGCATTACGAGCTGCACTTCTCTATCCATTAGACGATCCTAACCCGAAACATCTCATGGCAAACCGAGCTTTCTTCGAAGCTCAGATCGACCGCTTCAAGCGCCCTGAAGCTCGCCTGCGTGCCATTCAGACGCCGAGCTACAGGTAGGGCTGAAGGGGAAGGCGAAGGGCGAAGGGCAAAAGGAAAGAGTCTTGGGGTAAACATTTGCCGACTGCTACACAGGCTTTTTAAAAACTCCCACTTAAGTAAGTACATTCTCCTTCGCCCTTCGCCTTTGCGCCTCCTTGACAAAAGAATTTATTTCAATAACGAGGTGACAGATGGCGGACATTGTGGATATTGCAGTTGGTGCGGGTTCTTTCCAAACTTTAGTGACGGCTGTTCAGGTTGCTGGCTTGGTGGAGACGCTGAAAAGCCCTGGTCCTTTTACTGTTTTTGCTCCGAACGACGATGCATTTGCCAAGTTGCCGCCGGGAACGGTCCAAACTCTGGTGCAGAACGTTCCTCAGCTCGCCAGAATACTGACATATCATGTCGTTCCTGGCAAGTTAATGGCAGCTGATATTGCCAAACACACCTCACTGGTCTCTGTTGAAGGTTCACCAATAAGAGTCGATTTCTCCGATGGTTTTGAGGTTAAAAACGCTACAGTTATAGCCCCAGATATTGAGGCTGATAACGGTGTCATCCACGTTATTGACAACGTGATCTTGATGGGGTAGCTAACTATCACCGCTTCACGTAGTTATGAGTTATGAGTTGTAAGTTATGAGTTGAATTTATTAATTCTTCATTCAAAACTCAAAACTCAAAACTATTTAAAACTATTTACTCCTCAATCTGAGCCGGTAAGCGTTTTAAATCTGGTAGTGCGACCCTTTCCTCCGCTTCCACTTCTGCTGTTTCCTTGATTGACAGAGGTATTTGTAGAGGTTTGGGTTGTTCTATCCAGCAACTGGCGATCGGCAGCGTCTGCTCCAGATCATCCAAGGGCCGAGGAATCACCATAACAGCATTTAACTCTCCAACTCGTGCCGCCTCGTGCATTCCTGCTTCCAGTGCTACGGCGACATCTGCTACTGAACCTCGAATAATAACTGTACACAAACCCGCACCAATGGTCTCGTAAGCTGACAGTTGAACTTCTGCTGACTTCAGCATCATGTCAGCAGCTGCAACCATTGCCGGAAATCCGCGAGTTTCGAGCAAACCAATAGCTTGAGTACCCAATCGGCTGAAACCGTCTCCATGAGACAGTTGGGCTAAGCGACTGCCGATGGGCAGAACTGCTTCTAGGTTAGCTAAGGGTCGAGAGATGACTGAACTTGAGATCAACTGTCCAGTTTGTTCCGCTGTGTCCGCGCCCATTTCTACCGCTAAACGCACATCGGAAATTCCACCTCGCACAATAGCTGTACAGTGACCACTGCCAATTTTTTCATACCCGACTAAGGTCACGTCTGCCGACTTCAGCATCGTATCGGCAGCGCCGACGATCGCCGGAAAACTGCTGGTCGTCACAAGACCCAGTGCCTTTTCTTTAAGATTTTCTAAGCGTTGCTTGCGTCCCTCCATCTTAGCCCTCGACTAACACATTTTGGTTCACCGACCTAACTACTAGATGAAGACTGATCGCCTGGAAGTGGCTGGTTTAAGGCTTGTCTGTGAGGCAACAGTGTCGATAACAATCGGTTCAGGTGAGCCTGACCATAAACTACACTACCAGAACCATTGAAAGATGGTGCTGGCTGATCTGAAGGGGGCTTAGGATCTGGACTTACGGTTGCTGGTCCAGGTGGTACCTGCTGATTGGTTGTAGGAGCTGAAGTGGTGACATCTTCTCCCGTGGTTTCTGCCTCACGACTTGGGTCTCCAATCAGAGAAGCAGGCGGCACCACTTCCCCCCAACCAATAGAGCTATTAAAAATTGTTGTTGCAGAACCAACGCAGGCATTAGTGCCAATCTTGCCCGCGCCTACTACCAGAACTCCCGCTCCAATATTTGCTCCTTCCTCCACTTCAATGGTTCCTTGGTATGCATGTATGATCGCCCCCATACCAATACAGACTCCAGCAGCAATTATAACCCGACTCTCTGGATCTGCTT
>CAXUIV010000016.1:0-21380 GCA_964250875.1 uncultured bacterium | reverse complement strand
AAAACTTAATTCTAAAAGGGTCGGTAGTTAACACTGAAGTAAAAACCATTGTCCTGAAGATTGGTGCCTTTATCCCTCAGACCCACTAGTGGTGCTCCATAGTCCAGTCGGATATTCAAGCTGGGTAATGGTTCCCAGATCAATCCTAATCCTAAACCAGCCAAGAATCTCTGGCTTTGTAGCTGATTGGGATTACCATTCACATTCCAAACTGTGCCCAAATCAAAGAATGGTGCCAGTTGAAAGGTTGGTTCTCCGGTAACGTTGTGCTGCAACGCCACACGGTCTTCCAAAGAAAGGCGCAGACCATTATCACCAGCGCGGACATTTTGCCGGTAGCCCCGCAGCGATTGACCGCCGCCGATGACAAACTCCTGGGAAGGTAACAAACCATCTGGTGTCAGTTGAAAGTCAGTTTGGGCAATGAACAAGTTATTTTTGTTGATCTGCTGCGCTCGCTGAACTTGACCCAGAAAGCTGAAAAAGCGACCATCAGGAATCGGTTTGGGGTTAATTGTGGCACCGAAGGCGTTGATGCCGAAGCTCAGAAGCGACTGCAAGGACCAAACCCCATTGACATCACGGCTAGTATAATCTTGTCCAAACTTAATCACGCGAGTGTTGCTGTTGCCATTGCTGTCAGGTCCAAAACCAAAGGGTGTTGGTCCAGCAAAGGTAAAGGTCTGACCATCTTGATAAGCAAAGCCTAAAGAGAGGGCAAACTCTTGACGAGGCGATCGCACCAGCGGTTGCCGATAGCTCAGTTCATAAAGATCCGAAGTGCCCCGGATATCAAAGCTGTTGAATGGAGCTTGAGTGATTTTATTGCGATTTGGTGCGGCGCGAAACTGGAGGGTGCCGTTCATTGGATTCAGTGGCACTCGATAGCTGAAGTCAAACACGTCAGCTCCACGAGTGGTTGTGCCGTAGTATGCCGCCGTTAGTTGATCTCCTAAACCTGTGAGATTGAGATCGCCCAGTTGAACTCCATATCGCTCTGAACCGATACTTGGAGGCGAGAAGTTGTCAAAACTCAAGTTGGCAGCGAAGGGGTTAGCCTCAGTGACACGCACCACCAGAATACTTTGACCCACGCCACTGCCAGCGCGCAAACTCGCTTCCACACTCTCAAGCAAGGGGTCAGCCCGTAGCAGCCGCAGCTGGTCTTCTAGCTTACTAGTCGAGAGCGGCGTTCCCGCACCCAACTGCACCCGTGACCGGATGTAGCTGCGTTTCAGGCGTCGCGTTCCTTGCACTTCAATGCGTTCAAGGCGTCCTTCAACAACGCGAATCTGAACCACGCCATCTGTAATAGTTTGATCTACCAGAATTGCTCTAGAAGTGATGAAGCCCCGGTCAAGGTATAGCTGAGTGATTCTGTCAGCAATTCCCGCTAGCTCTTCCAAAGTAACGACGTGTCCTTCAACTGACCGAGTAATGGGATTCAGTTCAGCGGGGCCAAAAATGGTACTACCTGTAACCTCAATCTTCCTCACCGCAACCCTCCCGGTAGCCGGACCAGGTGAGGGAGTCGGGGTTGGTGGCTGGACTTCCAGTGGCGGCTGTGTCGGCGTAGCTGGGGCAGGGATGGGTAGTGGCTGCGGAATCCGAAAGCGGTTTGGATCGCCTTCTGGGTTCGGCGCGGCCTGTGCCAGCTTCAACCCAGTTAGTGTTGTGGCAGTAGCACTGCTGGGAATACAAGCGATGCCTAAAGAAACTAGTAAGCAGCTTTGAACGAGACGCTGCGTAGACGCTCCCTTAACTAGTAATCCACAGCAAACCCATAAAAGACTTGAACGCATGGAAGCTGTGTTCTCCAACATTTAAACCTTATAAAAACTGTGATTTAATAGAGATTTTTTGTCAATGTATAAAGAGGAGATTCATCAATTGGTTAAAATTATTTCTGTAGTTATTTACAATATCTTTACTTATCTTGTGACGTCATCCATTGACATTCTGAAGTTATATTTGTAATAAGATTAGACTATAGCAACCCTAAATCCTTTATAAGCGGCCTATAGAAACGTCACATATAACGTCTCTACGAGGCTCTCACACCGTTTTGAAAATTGCTAGGTTTAAATTCCTGAGGCGGCCACCAGCATGCATTTTAGAATTCAGAATCGTATCACCTGCTTTCTCAGTCAGGGTAGATATTTCTGTACAACACTCCAGCCGGTTGCCAATACCCAGACGAATCCAACCAGTAGAACAACATTTGTCGTTACGTGCAGTGATCGCGCCCAAGAACCCCTAGCGGCGATTTGGGTTGCGCTTCCGGCTGAGAGCAACACCAGTGCTACCACAGTTAAACCAGCTACAAGGTGTGGTGAGTGACCTAAACTACCGTAGTGACCCAGTGTCCCAACCAGCCCGATACCTAGGAGCAGCAATACCAAACCCACCATGCTACCACCCGCGACATAGTGGAGCGATCGCATCCAGTTGGGGCGTGAGAACCACTTCTGCCTAGCCCCAAACATGCCAATGCCAGTGGCGGCCAGCACAACATAAACCAGCAGCGATAGGCCCATCGACCATGCCGCTATTTTCCATAACCACAAAAAGGAGGGCAAATGCAACTTTTACAACCCCGTCCTACACACATAGCTCCAGATAGTCACTCTAGCGCTAGACGTGGACCAAAAGTCATCTTTCTTTCGTTAGAGGTTGAGTATCTTTAATGGCAAAGTGGGTTTATTAAAGTGAGTAACCCCTAAATTGATGTATTCTGTTTCTTAGTCAAGAGTAGTTAAAGCAGCAACTGGTAGTGCTGAAGGCGAGCGTTTCTGAGTCTCAAACGGCACCGTCTTTGGATCAGTTGCTTCCTGTTCGGAAGGGGAATTGTCCTCTTCGGTGATGCAGAGGCGCTCACAGGCGATCTTGTCCGACAAAATTGCACTTGCCACCGCACCTGTATGAATCTCTAATACAGCTTGAGGCGGAGCTTCAAAAGCAAGCCGCTGTCCTGGAAAAACCACTCGCTCAAAGTACCAGTTGGAAACGTTTGAGATCCGAGCAATTTGAATCTTACTCGTCGCATTCATGTAGCAGCAAACGAGATGGATGGGTTGATCGAGTGGTAGGGGATCAAAAATTTGAGCCATAACTACTAAGGAGGCTTTACGTCACATTTACATTAGTAGCCCTAAAGCTAACATTGGGCGATCCCCGATAGCTGTAAACTCGAATACCAACAGAATCCTGCCGTAAAATTTATTTCTGCATACAGTCTGCATACAGCTAGTACAGCATGACAAAAGAAATTAAGCATTAATCTTCCCTGTCGAGACAGCACATGTACCGTCTCGACTGGTGGAGACGACTCTGCAAAAATCCTCACTACACTCCACTGGTCAAACGCATAACTTGCATAACGTTCCGGTGGGTATGATGGCAGATAATAGTGCCCTGACTGATCAGGAAGGAACTCCCCAGACTCAAAGTCAAATTGAGTCAGAACGACCGTGCAGATATAGGCAGCCCAATGCTAATGTAAAGTTATATAAAAAAAATTCAGAATTCAGCTCTAAGCAAAAATTCACTCAAAAACCAGATGGGCTACCTAAAAAACTGGTGTCGTTGAAAGCGCTTGATCGAACCGCCTTTGATTCCAAGAATGGGCAACTCTGACAAAAGACCGTAATGGAAAATCGCCTTCTCTACGTCCGACTCCCTTGTAACCCCATTTTCCCAATTGGGGTAGTCTATCTTGCCGACCACGTACACAAGCTGTTTCCAGCAGTTGAGCAGCGGATTTTCGATTTGGGAACCATCCCACCGCTAGATTTCGCCGCCGCCCTTGATACCTGTATCGACGAGTTCCAGCCAACGCTACTGGTTTTCTCTTGGCGAGACATCCAGATTTATGCTCCTGTAGGAGGCAGAGGCGGCAACCCCTTGCAGAATGCCTTTGAGTTCTACTACGCTCGCAACCCACTGACCAAACTGCGCGGGGCGATCGGCGGAACGCGCCTAGCAGCCTCCTACTACACAGAACTGTGGCGCAACTTGGGATTGATTAAACAAGGACTAAAACGCGCCCAGAAGTATCAGCCAACAGCCCGTGCCGTCGTAGGGGGTGGTGCAGTCAGCGTGTTTTACGAACAGCTAGGCAGCAAATTACCAGCAGGCACCATAGTCTCTATCGGTGAGGGAGAAGCACTGCTACAAAAGCTCTTGCAGGGTCAAGATTTCCGAGATGAGCGCTGTTACGTAGCGGGCGAAACCCAGCCGCGCGATCGCCTGATCCACGAGTGGCCTACCCCAATTGAAAAAACCGCCTGCAACTACGACTACATCAGCAGCATCTGGCCTGAGTTTCAATACTACCTGCAAGCTTCAGACTTCTACGTCGGCGTCCAAACCAAACGTGGTTGCCCTCACAACTGCTGCTACTGCATTTACACAGTGGTGGAAGGCAAACAGGTACGCATTAACCCAGCCGACGAAGTCGTCGCCGAGATCCGCCAGCTGTATGATCGCGGCATCCGCAACTTCTGGTTCACCGATGCTCAATTCATTCCTGCCCGCAAATTTATCGACGATGCTGTCGAGCTTTTGCAAAAAATTCTCGCTGCTGGAATGAGTGACATTCACTGGGCGGCTTACATTCGAGCCGATAACCTGACGCCACAACTGTGTGACTTGATGGTAAAGACTGGGATGAACTACTTTGAAATCGGCATCACCAGCGGTTCCCAAGAACTAGTGCGGAAAATGCGAATGGGATACAACCTCCGCACTGTTTTAGACAACTGCCGTGACTTAAAATCAGCTGGCTTCAACGCCCTAGTCTCCGTCAACTACTCATTCAACGTCATTGACGAACGCCCCGAAACCATCCGTCAAACGATCGCCTATCATCGAGAACTAGAGGGAATATTCGGAGCCGACAAAGTCGAGCCAGCCATCTTCTTCATCGGGCTACAGCCCCACACCCATCTAGAAGAATATGCCCTCAAAAACGGTATTCTCAAACCGGGCTACGACCCGATGAGTTTGCTACCCTGGACAGCCAAAAAACTGCTTTGGAACCCGGAACCAATGGGGTCATTTTTCGGGGAAGTGTGCCTACAGGCATGGCGACAAAATCCCAATGACTTCGGGCGCGAGGTCATGAAAATTCTAGAAGAAAAACTAGGCCGTGCAGATCTAGAAACAGCTCTCACATCCCCCATCTCACCCAAAGAAAAACAGCTAGCCACCGTCTCCTAACCTTCTTCGCGTCTTCGCGTCTAACGCCTCCGGCTTCGCTTCGCTAATGCGGTTTGTTCACTCTGCATCCACTCCCACCCAAACTATGTTAAAAGACTCCATTCTCCAACAGCTGGAAGTCGCCCACCAAAACAGCAAAAGACAGATCAGATTCGGGGTGTACTACAAAAACACACTAGTCTCACTGTGCCATGCCCTAGAAGACCACATCCTTACCGAAGGCAGCTTACCACTCGTAATCACAGCCTTCCAACAAGGAAAATGGTACCTGCAAGAAGCAGACCGCTATGGCGCGATCGCCCAACAAGCCCGCCAAGTCGCAATCATGGCAGGGTCTGACACTGGCTTTGCCGAACACCCGACAAGCCAATTGCCCAACGTAGCAGTGGTGGAATTAGACTTATCTGATCCAGTAGCTCAGGAGTGGCATCTGATCATCCTGTCACCCACCTACACAGCAATGGTGCTGTG
The DNA here is from genome assembly GCA_964250875.1 of uncultured bacterium. Taxonomy (GTDB): domain Bacteria; phylum Cyanobacteriota; class Cyanobacteriia; order Cyanobacteriales; family Chroococcidiopsidaceae; genus CAXUIV01. The sequence goes on along the minus strand of CAXUIV010000016.1, from coordinate 15,689 downwards.
TCAGGAACTATCACCAGCAGACTATGGTACATTCGGTCTACCAGAATCCGACCTAGAACGCAAATTTTATGGCTTATGGACATTTGAACCAGACTTGGTGCAAGAGACCGTAGAATTGGCGATCGCTCACATTGGCCGCTACAACCCAGAGCTACAGAAAAAACTAACGGCCTATAGAAAAGAAATCCAACCAGCTTGGGCAACACCAGAAGAATTAAGTGGGGTTGTGTCCCGCGTAGTAGATTATCTCCAAACTGGACAAGAGCATTTATCTACAGGCTCTCACCAACAAGCACTGGACCGGAACCTGGTTTCCAATGAAATTCAAGCATTCTTACGGATGGCGCAACTGGCAGATGAAGCCGACATTGCCAACCCGATGGCGACGGCTGAAGTGGTGGCGCTGGCAGAAACAATGGGGCAGTTGCTAGATCTTCCTGCTTGGCAGTTGAAGCGACTGCGTCTCGCTGCATTGCTGCACCGCCTCGATCCATTGCAGGGAAGAAGTGCCCTCACTTCGAGCGCCTCATTTCACTACCAAGAAGATGCACCATGTTGTCCGCTGACTTGTCCTCTGGTGCCAGGAGCGCAGGTATTGCGAACGATGCCACAGTTAAGGGCAGTGGCTCAAATCATCACTCATCAAACCGAGTGGTGGAACGGCACGGGTGAGCCAGCTGGATTGAGTGCTGATGAGATTCCCGTCGAGTCAAGGATCTTAGGGTTAGTGGTTGAATTTCAGCAGCGTTTAGCTCAGCTACGCCAAACCCAGAACGCTGATGCAGCTCAAGCGTTGGCTGAGTGTAAGCAGCAAGAGGGCGATCGCTGGGATCCGAAACTGTTAGAAGTCTTGACCTTGTTAGTTAAAGGTTTGCAACAGGGACTTGACTTGCCGCTGGTGTCACCTAAATATAGCGCTGGCATGTGGCTACTTGATGGTCACCTAGACAGCCAAGCTAAAACTGGTAAGGAGATCAACAGTTACCGCCAATGAATACTGAAGCCATTCGCTTGGGTAAACTTAAGCATCTTCCTGGAGGTGACTTAGAAGACGAAGACCTTTCGCAGGTCGATCTAAGCCACGTTAATCTGGCTGGCGCTAATCTTGTAGGCACAAATTTTAGCGGATCTAAACTTGAAGGCTCCCACCTAGAGGGAGCTAACTTGATGGGAGCCAACCTGATGGAAACTGACCTGCGGGCCAACCTGCTAGGAGCGAACCTCATGCAGGCTGATTTGACTGGCGCTGATTTGCGAGGCAGCAACCTGCGGGGTGCAAACTTGATGGGAGCGAAACTCAATGAAGTTACCTTTGCTGGTGCCTTTTTAAGTGGTGCCAACTTGATGAGCGTCAACTTGCAGGGTGTAGACTTCCGGGGAGCTGACTTGCGGGGTGCGAATCTCACTGGTGCCAATCTTAGAGGCGCTGACCTCAGTCGAACAGACCTGCAAGGAGCGCTATTGAGTGAAGCTAACCTAGAGGAAGCTGACCTGCGGGAGGCAAATCTAGCTGGAGCGAACTTAACAGGGGCAAATCTCCTCTGTGCTGAGCTAGAGGGTGCCAATTTGAGTGGTGTTAATCTGAATAAAGCCTGTCTAATTGGTACAGGTTTTCAGTCAAGCTTGCCACCAACATAACAAGCTGGTCCAAATTGGTGGGCTTGGTTAAATAGTTTTGAAAGCCTGCTGATATTGCTTGCCTGTATGCCGCTCTCCCAAGGTGGGCCGATAAAGCGATCACTGGAATCTCTCTGCCTCGTTCAGCCTCAAGCGCTCTCACCTTACGGATAAGCGAGTAGCCATCTTCCCATGGCATCACGATGTCGCTGATGAGAATGTCTGGCCTAAGCTGCTCTAGCTTCTCTAAAGCTGCGTCTGCCGACGCTACTGCTAATACCTCTGCTCCGTACTCTTCAAATACGAGAGAGAATAGGTCCCTGCTACCAGGGTCATCATCTACAACTAGCACGGACCGTCCAGCCAGATCTAAAGGCTGGTTTACTAACGTCTGATCCATCGCTTCATACTCTCCGGCTACGATCTCCTTTTGGTGCAGCGTAAAATGTTTTTGTGTACTGCCAAGGCTCACCTTTGACCTCCTAGCATAAACGCTAGACTAGTTCAAAAGTGAAGTCAGTACGGTTTCATACACAAGAGACAAGCCGAGGGACTGGATGAGAGACGTAATTCAAACAGGTGCAATATGACACTCCCCGCTTAGACAGCCGCAACGTTCTAGATGAGGCAGCAGGCGCGATCGCGTCCAAAAACCTGCTAGCCTCTAGTTCAAGAGTGAAGCGACTCAACTGGATATTAGCTGCTGATATGATTAGCAAAATTAATTGTTTTTACTGTGCTGTACTCCTAACTTTAATCATGGCCTCTGGCTGTGGCCAACTACCACAGGCTGCAATAGGTCAAGACATCTCTGCTACAGCAGTATACGCACCATATCCAAAACTAGTTGTTACAGATCTGGCCCAAAACGCTGCCTTACTGGGAGCAGTTCAAGGAAAAGACATTAAAGGTGTGGAGGCAGCATTAGCCAACGGAGCAGATGTCAATGCCAGTTCGGCCAACATAACTGCTTTAATGTTCGCCGCAGGCAACGGAGATACCAAAATCGTGAGGATTTTGTTAGATCACGGTGCAGATGTAAATTGTCTCAGTGGAAAGGGAGAAACGGCTTTAATGCAGGCTGCACTTAATGGACAGGTCGAGGTTGTCAAGATTTTGCTGGCTGAAGGAGCAAAAATGAATATCCAAGCGAGAGACGGAGGCATAACGGCGCTCATGGGTGCGGCGGCGGCGGGGCGTACCGAAATTGTGAAGCTATTAATCGTAAATGGCGCGGATGTAAAGGTCAAAAATTTATACCGTGACACAGCTTTGACGTTAGCTCAAAAGCACAGACATTCCCAGATTGTGCAAATGCTTAGGAAAGCTGGCGGCTAAGGATTTTGAATTTTAGATTGATTGCCTTCTTACTGTAAAAGCGATCACACCGAGAAACATCAGTCCCACGATGCCAGCTAGGGGGTTGCGATCAACACCAGTGACCCATTCGGGGACACGACCAGAAAACAGAGCCAATTGCCCTACATTGACGATGTAGTAGCCCCAGACAAGACCGGCGTGGAGTCCAATGGGAAGCCCAATGCGACCAGACCGAGACCTCTTTGCCCAAACCAACGTTAGTCCTAGCAATAATAGCCCCGGAAATGCAGGCAATGTGCGCCAAATCTCTGCTAGTGGCTTAATGAAATGCAGCAGCGCGTACAGAGAGCTACTAACCCAGAGGGCTGTACTGGGAGGGTAGTCTCGCTGCAACTCATCCAGCAGCCAGCCTCGAAACACTAACTCTTCTACTAAGCCAATACCTAGTGCCACCAGCAATCCTTCAGATATCAGCTTAGGCAAGAAAAGTGCCGGTTGTTGCCAGACAAGCCAACCCAAAGACCCCTCAAGGGCAAACAGGCTAAGTGTAAGAAACAATCCGATACTCAGACCCTTAAGAACATCTCTGCCATTGCGCCGCGTTCTCTCTAGACCATATCTTTTTAGTATCTGGGGTTGACGATGAACCTGTTTACCCCAAAATCTCAGGAGTAGGACAAACTCTCCGTACAGCAGAGGCATCGTCAGCAAACTCCTCAGGTTCGGGCTACCTACTACCCAGTAGATGGGCACAGCTAGAGGTAGCCAAATTAGCAGTAGGGTCGAGACAAAAATCCCCAGCCGGATCGGGGCTGAGTAACGGGACAGACTAGTAAAATCTAACAAAAACTACCTTCGCAAGGTTGTACACCTGTACAATCCTACTCATCAGGTTCAATTGTGCTGATTAAACCGTGATTTTTCAAGGTTTCGCAGTAAAACTCAGCGTGTTCCTGAGCGCACGTGATAACCAAGGCCATTCCATTGGTGTGGGCTTCCATCATAATATCCACAGCTTGAGGCTGAGTAATGCTGGGCACCGTCTTCATTAAAACCTGCACCACGTACTCCATACTGTTGGAGTCATCGTTATGAAGTAAGACGCGATACCGAGGTGCAAGCTTACGGACAGTTGAACGCTTCTCAATGGTTTCGACAGACACTGCTCTCTACTCTTTTTGTTGTTTACTACAACCCAACCTACATCTAGCGGTTGCTTAACAGATATTCATCTATTGTATAGCACGTGACACCCGCTTGCCCACATTTGCGCCAGCAGAAATCCTACGCCCTTTAATCTGTGAAAGTGTCAAAATAGGAGTTGGCGACAAGCTCGTGTTGCTTTCCTGGAGTCAGCCTTGAGAGATTTTAGCCCTAACTTTCAGTCACGGCAGATTGTGTATCTAGAGCATGAAGATACCCGTTTGTATGCAGAAGTTGTTCAAGTGGTGGAGGTGCGTCAACGGTGCTGGGTACGCCCTTTAGTGCTGGTCGTTGTCCCCACTGATAATCAACCTTCTGAAGCATTAGCAATTGTCGATCTGCGTGCCTCGGCTGATCTGCTATGGCCATCAACATTATTTCGGCCTGCGCTGGATACCGAAGTGCTTGCGTTCTTGCCGATCTTCACTTCAGAGCCTAAAGCAGAGCGTGACCCGACGGCTCAGCAGCAACTCAATCAGTTTATTTATCAAGTCTGGCAAACCTATGAATGTGGCAGTTAGAGGTGACAGTTTTAGATTCTGAGTTAGAGAATCAATATATTCTCTCGTATGATCGCTAGAGAGGCCCTTAAAAGGCGTTAGAGCGTCGCGTTGGGTTCGGTCGGAGGGTTCGGTCAGATGGCAGACACCAATTGAATCCGGCCAGCGTCCATCTCTGCCATCAATAGTTCAAGTGCTTCGTAATCAACATCAGATATGTATCCAAGTCGGGTCAGCTCTGAGTTAATTTCGTTTTCAATGGCGGGAGTTAACTTTCTAATGTATAGAGCCTCTTCCACCAGTTGTCGAATAGCATACCTTTTCATATTTAAATAGGGAAATCATATTCACCATATTTTCCAACGTGTAGATTGATGTAAACGTGATCGAGACCGATACAGGAAGGTGACACCAATCACTGCTGTGTAATTATTATCTCTATCCGATGGCAGATGCTATTAATGAAGATACCAGTTATGCCTAAGCCAACTTTATCTACGCTTTATCAGCTCATTTGCTAGCTCTAATCTTAAAGCAAATAGGTATACTCCATTACTGTTTATTTAGAACAGTTAAGGAAAACTTTAAGCAATCAGGGTGGAAAGATAAAGATTCAGCGAAGTGATCGAGAGCGAGTTGTCAGTATTGAAGTTAACCAGTTATGTTTGACTGCATCTCACGTTATTGTTCAGTAATTTCGACAGGATGAAACAATGCCAACAACTCTTGCCTACTCAAAAACCACAGTAGTTCGGCCCCAGGGCTGTCTCAATGCCTCGAATGCAATGGAGTTTCAGCATCAACTGAAGGCAGTGGTGGCTCAAGCAGAGCAGACCATTGTTTTAGTAGACTTGGCACAGGTGGAGTCGCTGGATAGTGCTGGTCTCATGGCGCTAGTTTCTGGTCTAAAACTAGCTCAGCAGCTAGAACGGCGGTTTGGAATTTGCTCAGTCTCACCATCCGTTCGAATTGTGTTTGAACTTACTCAACTTGACCAGGTGTTTGAGATTTTTGAAAGCACTGCCGCATTTGAAGCCGCGATCGCCTACCTGTAACAGCGTTATCCTCAAAGGGAAATAGCATCTGACCACTGAGTTCTAATCGGTGCTAGAGTTGAGCTAAATTGCTCAAATCATGAAGCGAGTTTAGCTGTGGCAGTTGCTGCTAAAGATTTGATAACATCCGATATTCTGAAGCCAGCCCGTTACTTAGGAAATGAGCTGGGAGCAGCACACAAGTCTTGGGATGAGGCAGGTGTGCGATGGGTATTAACCTACCCAGAAGTTTATGAGGTGGGTGCATCCAATCTGGGGCACATTATCCTCTACAACATTCTAAATGTCCAACCGCGACAGATGTGCGATCGCGCCTATCTGCCAGCGCCAGACTTGGCAGCGAAGCTAAGAGCAACCCAAACGCCTCTGTTCGCTGTAGAGTCACGACGATCTGTTGCAGAGTTTGACATCTTGGGCTTTAGCCTCAGCTACGAACTGGGAGCAACCAACATACTAGAGATGCTGGAATTGGCTGGCATTCCTCTAACGTGGCGAGAGAGGCAGGATGAGGAGATGGAAAGATATCCCCTCACATATCCCTTAATTTTCGCTGGTGGGCAAACAGCGACATCAAATCCAGAACCCTACGCAGACTTTTTCGACTTTATCGCCCTTGGTGATGGCGAGGAACTGCTGCCGGAGATTGGTTTGGTATTAGAAGAAGGTAAGGCATCTGGATTAAGCCGGAAAAGGCTATTGTTGGACCTAGCTCAGGTGCCAGGTGTCTATGTTCCCCAGTTTTATGACATGGCAGCGGATGGTTCTGTTCATCCTAATCGTCCAGACGTGCCAGAGCGCCCTTTACGCCGGGTAGCTACTCCAATGCCAGCCTACTCCATTGGATTGGTCCCTTATGTAGAGACGGTGCATGACCGACTAACGATTGAAATCCGGCGCGGCTGTACTCGTGGCTGTCGGTTTTGCCAACCAGGAATGCTGACTCGTCCAGCACGAGATGTCGAACCCCAACAGGTGGTAGAAGTCATTGAGCAGGGAATGCAGGTGACTGGGCACAACGAATTCTCTCTGCTATCTCTTAGCTGTTCTGACTATTTGTCACTGCCATCTGTCGGGATGGAAATCAAAAACCGCCTCCAGGGTGAGAATGTTTCCCTCTCTCTTCCCAGTCAGCGGGTAGATCGATTCGACGAGAATATTGCCAACATCATAGGTGGCACTCGACAGTCAGGTCTCACCTTTGCCCCAGAGGCTGGAACTCAACGCTTGCGGGATATCGTTAATAAGGGCTTGAACAACGAAGAGCTACTGCGGGGCGTAAAAACAGCCTTCGAGCAAGGTTGGGACAGAATCAAACTTTACTTCATGATCGGTCTGCCAGGAGAGACAGATACTGATGTAATGGGAATTGCCGAGACAGTCAGCTGGCTCCAGCGGGAATGTCGCGCCGAAGGCAGAAGACGTCTCAATTTCAACTTGACAATTTCCAACTTCACACCTAAACCTCACACACCGTTTCAATGGCATTCGGTCTCTACCGCTGAATTTGAACGTAAGCAGGCACTGCTTAGGAGAGAATTCGGCCGATTCAAAGGCGTGAAGGTGAATTTTACCGACATCCGGCTCTCAGCAATGGAGGATTTTGTGGGACGGGGCGATCGCCGTCTATCCGGTGTCGTTCGTCGCGCTTGGGAACTGGGTGCGGGTATGGACTCCTGGTTTGACAATCTGACTCAGGCTTTCACAGCCTGGGAACAGGCGATCGCAGAATCTGGACTCGGCTGGAAATACCGCCTAGTCGAAAACGGTGAATGGAACCTAATGGCAGAAGTTCAAAGTCCAGAGTCAGAACTTCAATTAGCTCAAAACTCAAAACTCCCCACAAGGGGGCATACCCAAATACCCAAAGGGCACACAGGGGCACACAGCGGCAAAACTCAAAACTCAGAACTCCTAGATGCTCCCCTACCTTGGGACCATATCGACACCGGAATCGATAAACAGTGGTTAAAATTCGATCTGCAACGCGCCTTGCTAGCAGCTACAGTGCCAGACTGCTCTTTTGATGGCTGTTCTCACTGTGGGGTTTGCGGCTCTGATTTTGGTCACAACGTCGTAATCGAACCACCGCCGATTCCTCAATTTGTTGGGCATTTTGTTCCTAATCAGACCAGATCTCAGCGGCTGCGAGTCTGGTTTGGCAAGCTGGGCGATATGGCCCTAGTTAGCCACTTGGATTTGGTGCGTTTATTTGATCGGGCTGTGCGACGGGCAGGACTGCCGGTTGCATACACTGGTGGATTTCATCCGAGTCCCCGTATTTCTATTGCTCAAGCGCTATCCTTAGGTGCTACCAGTCAGGGTGAAATTGTAGACTTTGAGCTGACGGAGTTGGTTGAACCAGAAACGTTCCAAGCCCAGCTCGTTCAGAAGCTGCCTGTAGAAATACCCATTTATAGAGCGGCGACTGTTGATTTGAAGGCTCCTGCTGCTACACAGTTGTTGTATGGTGCTGAATACCTGATCACGGTGACAGCACTTGAGCGTGCGGTGCCGATGCAGTGGCAGGAATTGGTTGAGACGGTCGTGGCTAGAGACGCGATTTGGTGGGAACAGACGACTAAGTCTGGGAATACTCAGATGGTAAATCTGCGCGATCGCCTGTTTGAGCTGGAGTTGATGATAGGGGAAGGGGTCGAACCGCTGAGGCGCAGAGAGAACGGAGAGGGAGATACATCGGTTGTTTTACGGTACCTAGGTAGCTGTCGCAATGATGGGATAGTGCTGCGACCGGAGCAGGTTGTTTTTATGCTGGAGCAAGTGGCTCAGTCGGAGGTGCAACTGTTACACATCCATCGATGTCAGCTGCTGCTGTCGTGACTGGTTCGTGGTGAGTCTGCGCTTCGCTAACGCAAGCGCTCATGGGAAATTCTATAACCATTTAGCTTGGCAATTTTGGCCAGAGCAGGGAAAATCTAAGTGGCGTTGCGTATAAGACCGCATTTGTCATGCTCAAGCTTTCTTATGCTAGGGCCGGGTTCGCGTTAGTCTCTGTAACTGTGCTTGTGGTTAGCTTGAGGGCCGGAGCAGCTAGTGTTCAGACTCGTGAGTATAATCCAATTCCTTTGCAGGCTGATCAGCAGATTTTAGATACACTTTCAAATCAGGATATTCCCCTAGGACAAAACGGATTTGCTCGGGATTACATTGTGAGTTTAAAGGCGGGTGACCGAGTAGAGATTCAATTGGCCTCTACCCAGTTTGACACCGTCGTCTCGCTATTGGCTGCTGACGGGTCAACAGTGGGAGAGAATGATGATGGGCCAGATGGAACAACCAACTCGCTTTTACGGGTCCGAATTACCAAGTCTGGTGAGTACATCGTGCGAGTACATGGCTTTGTCAAGCAGGCAGAAGGGCGATTCACTCTCAAGGTTATGCGTCTACATCCGCAACAAACATGAGGCACGAAAAGAAAGATTGATTTTTATCGTGTTTAAGTTAGAATTGGAGCAGTATGAATTTCTTCTAGCGCCGAGTTGAGTGATCTGGTTCACTCTCCTGATTGTTAGAGCTGAAGCGAAGATTTTTGAGTGCGATTTCGACGATTCTTTTGCATAGAGGCTGGCGTAGATTGAGAAATCTCTCCTCGTCGCTGTGAGTGAATCAGTAACAAACACCAGGCGTAGTCTAACTTCTCTAACCTTTCGTTATTGAAGAGTGCAGAATGCCCGATTCTGAGTTGGGACGATGCCTTGAAGAGTAACCATAGAGTGTCGATCCAGTTGCCTATTAAAGTATCCAGTTATGCTGGAGCAATTTTGCGCTTCAAGGCTTTGAGGCGTGTACGAATCGTTGATTTTGAGCGTGGGTTGTGGAAGACACATTACCAAACAAAGCCATCAAGAGCGAACGTAAAAGTGAGAAACCAATCCTCAAAGCCTTTCGTGCTGCCAATTTTTGAGGGAATTGAATGCCAAAACAAATTATTATCGCCGAGCAGCATCACATCGCTGCTGTCTTTTCTGAAGAGCAAATTCAAGAACTTGTCGTTGCCACAGGGCATCATCAAATCGGTGATATTTATCTAGGTATCGTTGAAAATGTTTTACCCGGAATAGATGCCGCCTTTGTTAATATTGGTGATTCAGAACGTAATGGCTTTATTCATGTCACCGATCTAGGCCCTTTGAAGCTGAAGCGCACTGCTAGTGCAATCACAGAACTGCTAGCACCACAGCAGAAGGTTCTAGTTCAGGTGATGAAAGAGCCGACAGGGAATAAGGGACCTAGGCTTACAGGTAACATCACATTGCCTGGACGCTACGTGGTGCTGATGCCATTTGGTCGAGGCGTGAACTTATCACGGCGGATTAAGAGTGAGAGCGATCGCAATCGATTGAGAGCTTTAGCTATTTTAATCAAGCCTGCTGGCATGGGTTTGCTGGTCCGCACAGAGGCGGAGGGAAAACCAGAAGAGGCAATCATTGAAGATTTAGAGCTGCTGCAAAAGCAATGGGAGTTGATTCAGCAAGAGGCTCAATCCACTAGGCCACCAGCACTGCTTAACCGAGACGATGATTTCATCCAGCGCGTTCTGCGGGATATGTATGGTGCAGATGTGAATCGAATTGTAGTGGACTCCAGCACGGGGTTGAAGCGGGTAAAGCAGTACTTGGTGAACTGGAGTGGGGGTCAGACACCACAGGGAGTGCTGATTGACCACCATCGCGATCGCATCCCAATTTTAGAATATTTCCGCGTTAATGCCGCCATTCGAGAAGCCCTAAAACCGAGGGTTGAACTGCCCTCTGGTGGCTACTTGATCATTGAACCAACCGAAGCTTTAGTGGTAGTTGATGTCAACTCCGGCTCCTTTACTCGTTCGGCGACGGCGCGGGAGACAGTCCTTTGGACAAACTGCGAGGCTGCAACAGAAATTGCGCGTCAGTTACGTCTGCGGAATTTAGCTGGTGTGATTATTGTCGATTTCATTGATATGGAGGCGCGTAAAGACCAGTTGCAGGTGCTGGAACACTTTAATAAAGCGCTCAAGACAGACAAAGCCAGACCACAGATTGCTCAACTGTCTGAGCTAGGTCTGGTAGAACTGACGCGCAAGCGCCAAGGCCAAAACATTTACGAGTTGTTTGGTCGCACCTGTCCCACCTGTGGCGGATTGGGTCATTTAGTAGATTTACCTGGAGAAGCAGACCGGGAGCGTGATGTCGCTGCTATGCCGCGAGAACGGGTGGAAAGAGTGATGGGAGACACGGCAGAGCGTGCAGCGTTGCCTTTGAGAGAACATCGCGTGCCAACTCCCCGACTTCCAGAGCGCGAGACTTATGAAGCATCGGCGGAAGCCTCAGAGCCTGATTTTGACAGCGGTGATATGCAAAATCTCTTAAACCACCCCAGCTATCAGGAGCTTGGCGATGCAAACAACAACCGCCGCCGTCGCCGTCGGCGGATTGGACTAGGTGAGGGCAGTGTCAAAGATGAGCCACGGACGGCTACTCCACTGGCTTTGGTAAATGATAATGAATCGGCAACCGATCCAGAGCTAGAACTGCCAGCAGTACCAGAAGTGCCCTCATCTATTGGGAAACCAGGCTGGATAGAGAGAGCAGAGCGGGGTAAGCCCATTAAACCAGAGCCGGTGAAACCCGTTGTCGAACCGCCAGAGATTGTTTCTGTAGAAATGACGCCTGAAGAACAGGATGTTTACGCTTTGATGGGAATCTCTCCTATGGTGTTGACCAATCGTGAAGTCAAAAATTCCAGGTCCGTCATTATTAATGTGACGCTGCCCGGTCAACTTCCTGCTGTTGGTACTTTAATGAATGAGCCTGTCGTTGAGATGCCATCTGTTGAAGACAACAAGATCTTATCAACGGCTGAGGCAGCTCCGGAATCTCTTCCGGACATAACCTTTACTCATTCTGCCTCCGAGAACCAACGCTCTTCTTCTGAAGAGGTTGAGGAGATCGATTCAACAGATGAAAACTCAGACGCGAATGTTCTTGCCAACGCTGGAGCTGCGCCGAACTCAACAACGGCGGATGAAGGAGAGGAAAGTAATGGGGTGACGATTAACCGAAGGCGGCGGCGGCGGTCATCTGCTGCTGAAGGAGCCTCCGCCTCATCACCCGAATAACGCAGTTATGGTGCAGACTGGAGTAACACGTCAGCCAGCACCGTGCTGGCTGGAGTTATGTTCCTCAACTAGCGATTGGGGAATTGTCGCTGGCGTGGATGAAGTAGGGCGAGGTGCGCTGTTCGGCCCTGTAGTCGCGGCTGCCGTAATTCTACCGGCCTCGGCTTTAATGCTGCTTGCTACATCTGGCATCAGAGATAGCAAGAAGTTATCCGGCGATCGCCGACTGCAACTGTCGGCACAAATTCAGACGGTGGCTCTAGGCTGGAGTATTGGCTTTGCCTCCACCGCTGAAATTGACAGCATCAACATTCTACAGGCATCTCTTCTAGCCATGAAGCGAGCTGTACTTAAGCTGAGGGTGAAGCCTGACTTGTGCCTGGTTGACGGCAATCAGTCTATAAAAAACCTGCCTGTACGCCAGCAAACTCTGGTGAAAGGAGACGAGAAATCGCTCGTGATCGCCGCCGCGAGCATTGTTGCAAAAGTGTGGCGTGACGCTCTGATTCTTCGCTTTGCCCGCAATTACCCGTCGTATGACTTGGCTGCTAACAAAGGTTATGGAACCAAGCGGCATCTAGAGGCGTTACAACAATATGGCCCCTCACGCCTGCATCGAATGTCTTTTCGTTCGTGTCAGCACCAAGCCCTAGCTGTCCCCAATCGTGAACAATATCGGGACAGTCTACCCCTGCTGTGCCCTTAGTCTTGTGCCCTTAGTCTATGGCAGTCTCCATAAATAGAGCGTCAACTAATCCACCACACGCTACACCAATACCAGTGCCAGCGAGGGTCATAATTAAAGCTGTTGCAGTAGTTCCAACTGCTACTACAGGACCAACGCCGGGTACTGCTAAAATACCAAGTCCAGCCAAGCAACCGCAGATAGCACATATCATACTGCCTGTAATTGCACCTCTCGGTGCTGCAACATCCACTCTAGGCTCAGTCAACGCGTCAACTTGAACTTTATATTCTGCATTGGCAGCACCAGAAGTCACTGTTGGGAGGCTAACAGGGTTTAGGTCGGGTACCTGTTCCGCATCCTGATAGTTATAGTATTTACCCGTGGAGTGTTGTTGACCTAAAGCCATTTGTTCCTCCTTTTGCAATGTGCAAAGGTAGACCGCGTTGGTACTAGATTGAATCCGTTTGCCCACCACCAAAATAGCTCTAGCTTACGCCTATAACAACGGCTCCAAGCTTTCTCAGACCTGTTGCTTTTATTGTTGTTTCGGCCTAGAACGGCAAGCTCCAAGACTCAAACTGAGCGAGGTCATTGTGCCTCACCCCAACAATCTATAGCTAATCTTTAGAGCCGAGTTAAAAGTATCAATATAATGATGAGGACCTTAACTAATAGATACGTTTTTAGAGTTATTAGTTAATTCTTATGGCATTAAATAAAGTTTTGTCGGATGTGCTATGCAACCTTATATCATTTGCAAATAACCTATAGAGACGTCGCGTGTAACGTCTCTACCTAGCGACGAGCGATTTTGCTACATAGCCTATTTAAGACTCAATACAGGAAAATCGGCACCTTTATCAACTTCCGTCCCCTTATTCTCTGTATCGAGCCAGCAGCTATAGTCCGTTAGAAGCTGATGTAGCAGTCGCTGCTTGATCGTCAACAGGACACTCTTGAGTAAACCATTGCCAGTCGCCTCCAAAATTGGCTTGGGAGTTAACAAAAACGGGATTGGTAATTCTACCTGTACCTCTAAATCAGCTTGTCCCTTTAAACCAGGCCCCGTTGTCAGTTGGCACGGAGCCAAATACCCTTTCAAATTTAAAGCAAAACGCTGATTCAAGTACTCAAATCCACAGATTTTAGAAGCCACTGACTGCACACAAACGGTACCGTTAGCTTCAGCCCACACCCTGATATCTACAGTCGGTTGGATGCTTAGAGTCATAAATGACAGAGGGCGCATCTTCAGCCGAAAACACTCTTGATTCAGCTGCTCAATCCGGCTAGGGTCAACCAGAGCATTTACGAGCCGTTGAGGCTGGCGCAAATAGTGCTGAATGGGAACAGGTTGCTCTGGAACAGCAATTTCGACAGATTGGGATGCAGCGAATTTAGTGGGCATGAGCTAGTGGGATACTTGCTTAATAATTTTATAATCTTTTAATCAATCTGTAAGAGTGTTTGGAAACCACTTACAAACGAATCGGGAACGATCAGCTAACTGTTAATAACTATAAAGACTCACAGCGCCAGTTCTCCTCTACCATCAGGAAGGGAGCAACCACTGGAATTGAGATCTAGAGTCGGAAACAGCTTTAAGCTCCACAAAATATAAAATTCTATGACCGTATCGATTGCACACTTGGGACCTCCCGGCACCTACACCGAACAAGCAGCTCTAGCCTACGTCAACTGGCTTGATCGGGAGAAGCAACCAGCTGTATTACGTTCCTACTCCAGCATCGCGCAGACACTCCAGGCTGTCTCTCAAGGTCAGGCTGAGATCGGTGTCGTCCCAGTAGAGAATTCTATTGAGGGAAGTGTAGCCATTACTTTAGATACCTTGTGGCACCTAGATGCGTTGCAAATCTACCTAGCTCTGATTTTACCGATATCCCACGCTTTGCTGTCCTGCGCTCCAACCCTGGACACTATTCATACAGTTTATTCTCATCCACACGCACTAGGCCAGTGCCAAATGTGGCTGGAGCGGTTTTTGCCAACTGTGCAGTTAATTCCAACTCATTCAACCACCGAAGCGCTACAGCAACTGGAACATGACGTAACAGTTGGGGCGATCGCCTCGCAGCGGGCAGCGCAACTCTACGGTTTGCCGATACTGGCTAGCGCCATTAATGATTATCCTGAGAACTTTACTCGATTTTGGGTAGTAGGTCAGGGCCAGCCGCCAAGCCACCTTCGACCTTCGGTCAGCAGCAGTCACACAACGCTAGCTTTCAGCATGCGTAATGCCCCTGGAACTTTAGCCAAACAGCTCCAGGTGTTTGCCCAACGGGGGATTAATCTCAGCCGCGTCGAGTCGCGTCCCACAAAGCGTTTTCTGGGTGACTACCTGCTCTTCATTGATTTAGAGGCTGACGTTAACTCTTCAGTCGCCAAATCGGCTTTGGCGGAACTGATGACCCACACAGAAGTATTAAAGGTTTTCGGTAGCTACAGTGTGTTACCAATTCCCGTATAAATCTTGAATCTAGGTTTTAAATTCAAAACTCAAAACTTCTAATTAAGCGCGTTACCAATGCACGTGCGAATCTTGAATCTGAGTTTTAAGTCATTTAAAACTCAAAACTCAAAACTCAAGACTCAAAACTTCTAATTAAATGTATCTTTAAGAACTGTTCGAGCTGCCAAGTGGTTGCGGGTAGAAGTAAGAATTTCGGCTTCGCGTTCTAATCGAGCAGCAGTATCCTGCATTTCTAGCAAGGACTGCTGTTCTGGCGCAACACCGTAAAGATTGCTGGCTACCCAGTAAGACAACTCTGTAGGCAAATCGGGAATGTCTTCTGGCAGCTCAATCTTTTGGTCTGTTAACTTCGCTGAGAGACGCACCACGTCTTGAAGCAGTTGTTCTACTTCCTCTGCTAAAGAGTGCAGATCCTTGGCTGGCGGGTGGTCTTCAATCCACTCCACCAAGCCGACTCTATAAGGCTTTTCCCGTACATACTCCAGTAGGCGAAACCGTTGTTGCCCCAATGTCATTACCTTCATTCGGTCATCTTCCAGCCGCTGGTACTGAGTGATCTCGGCGCAGCAGCCAACTGATGCTATCTGCCCCTGCACGGGATCCACAAGCAGTACCCCAAACTGGCGATCGCCTTCCAGGATCGTATTCATCATAATCCGGTAGCGAAATTCAAAGATATGCAGGGGTAAGGGTCTAGTGG
>CAXUIV010000015.1:0-21539 GCA_964250875.1 uncultured bacterium | reverse complement strand
TCAAATCTTTGAACTGAGCTACAGCTGCTTTCCAAGCGGCTGAACCTCCTTTGCGGCAAGCCCAAAGGCGTTCTATAACCTGTGTTTGTGTAAGTTCGGTTCGCAGTTCGGTGATGACCTGAATAGCCTGTTCACGGGTCAAATTGAGTGTTGTGAACCGTGGTTCAGCCGAACTGGAATCGCTGGACGGTTCATCAGCGCTAGGGTTCAGCGGTCCAGAATCGTCTGAACCCTGGTTCAAGTCTGAACCCGTTATTCCTTCCATCCGTTCGTAATTGAGGAGGCGATCGCGGGTGTCGGCTAACTTGTCCTGCTCACTGCGGAAATCGATAATCTTCTGAGTCAATCGAGGTGTGACAACCTGGCGCAGTTCATCAGAATCCACACCCTTAACAGTCCCGGTTCCCGTTGCCACTGGCTGATCTGTCATAGGATCAGTGGTCACGTCCAGGGTTAATCGCTGCATCCTCCTGAATACGTCAAAGACTCCCTCCGCTCTACCCAAACATTCCTTAGTGAGGTTATGGGTCACGAATGTAACTGGCGCTTCCTGCTTACGGCTTAGGGTAGCAGCAGTCTTAATGAACTTCTGGGTAAGTTCCTTATCCTCAATAAAGTCAGCATAGGTACTAAACTCTTCGCAGATAATGGCGATCGCCCTTCCCTGTTTCCACAGTTGCCTCCTCCACTGCTCCTCTGTCATCTGGGAATTACGAAAATCATCATAGAGACGCTGCACCTCATCCACATACCAAGTCATCATCTGAGCGATGTCTTCATAACTCCCATAAAACTCTATCCCCCTCCACTCGTACTGATTCGAGTTGGGGTCAAAAATCACCACCCTGTAGCCTTTTAGTTTCTTAAGCCAAGCGAGTAGCCGTATCATCCAGCTCTTACCGCTGCCTTGACTACCAAGCATTAAGGAGGTATTGGTTACTAGCTCTCTTAGCCATCGGTACTGCTTTGGCAGTTGATCAAGGTTAGTTAACTCCAATGGGTTAAGTGGTTCTGGTTGTGGTGAATCCTCCAACACTGGCTGAGATTCACCTTCTACCTTGTCTGAAGGGTTATTTATCTGCTCTAGACTCTGCCCCTGCAACCTTGGCTGGTAGGGAGTTTGCAGGTTTTTCACGTACTCTAAATATTGCTTACGCTCCTCATCCGACATCCCAGCAGTCTCAGCCAAAAACAGTTGGTCTTGGGCATCTTGCTCCAATACCTTAAACTCGACATCGCCCAGCAGTTCAGCCTGTTGAGTGGTTAGCTGGTTTTCTAAAACGACTGCCTGTACTTCATGTGCTGCGAGCAGTTCGGAGATCGCCTCGTCCCGTCGCTCCTCAACTGCCTGGAATTTGGTTATCTGGCGCTCATCTTCCTGCAAGACTCTAAACACAGCAGTAGCTAACCCAAACCCCAAACAGGCGATCGCACTCTCTAGCGCTTTCCAGGTATTCGTAGGCGAAATCATTCGGCCTAATTGAGCGTCCATAGACCGAGCTTCCTTACCCATGTCCCCATCCCAATCGCTCAAAGTCATGTGGTATCGGCACAAACGGACTTTGGGAGTAACTAAACAATATTCGACCATTGGAGTCTGACTACCAATGAATGATGCCGCAGTTCCAATCAAGCCAATTGCTAAAGCACTCCCAGCTATAGTGAGTTTACGGTCATGGGGTAGGTCATGTAACCACTGACCCATCCTGCTAATTTGAGTTTGCTTGAGTCGTTCGTATTGCTCTATCATTTATTTCCCTTTGCCCACATAATGCAGGCAACAAAGATTAGTAACAGTGCCCCACTAAGCATGAGAGGGTTAGAACTCCCGATTACATCGGGATGTAGCTGCTGGTAGTCGTTGTGATAGTCGTGCAGTTCTGATTGCCCCATGCCCCACTTAGATGCAGGCTCCCCCAGTGTGGCGATCGCACTCCCCACGGTCGCTACTCCGGTCATCAGATGCGAGATGGACCGGCGCTTGTCAGTGCTGGCACTTACCAAGAAGTAGCCGTGAGTAATTAAAGCACCGACAAAATAACCAGCTGGCGCGACATTGAGAAGCCGGAATAGGAAGCAGATAGAAGCGCTACCCGTTGCACCTGTGGCTAATTCTGCCCAGTTTCCAATCTCTCTGAAGTGCCTGTGGCGGTTGTTTTCTGGTCGTTCTGATTGTTCTGGTCGTTCTGGTCGTGCTGAGGAGCGATTAGTCTGGCTAACATCTCCCCTCAGCACAAAAGGGGAGATGCTGCCGGTGTCAGTTGATTCTCTTTCTTGCAGCATCTCGATCTCCCTATTTCTTTACGGTCACGTAACAGCGCTGCTTAGTATCCCAGATGTAATCTGTGGTTAGCTCGACCTTCACCCGCTTGGAGCCAGCCCCACAATAAGCACAGCCGTGCCTAGCTGCATCTGATTCATCCAAATAGTTTGAGTCGCAGGCCGAGCAATGAATTTTGTAAGTGGCCATTTTTACCCCTTCATTCCTTGCCAAAAGTTACGCAAGGTTAAACCTAGCCCTCCCAAGAATCCGCGTGCTGAACCGGACGCACTGATTGAGGAGGCATATCGCCCCTGATTAATGCTCACTGGAATCTGTAGCACCGGCTCAGTAGATGGGGATAAAGCCCGCGACCCGTGCTTGACTCTGCCCATTAGGGCTAAACGTTGTTCCCTTATTCGGGTAGAAATAGTTTGACGCTCGTTGGCGATCACGGCGCGTCGGTCGATACCTGCAATATTCTGACTATGCTTCCACGCCTGAAGCTCTAAATCTTGAGCTAGTTGAGTAGCTATCTCTTGTAACCCGTGCTGACGACGCTGCTCAATTTTGGTGAGGGCGGCGCGGTCCTTAGCGTCCACTTTTTCAAGTTCTGCCCCAAACTCTGCATTAATCTGCCTGATTTTCTGGATGACGTTGGCTGTCTTGGCCCCAAACTTGGCACGTAGGTCTGTCCACGCTAGTTGCCCCTCGGCAATCTGTTGCATTGCCTCGAAGTAGGTTTGAGCGTTCTCTAAGAAGGGCTGTACGAACTCAGCTAGCTGCTCTGCGTCATTGGCTCGGTTAGCAAATTCCTCCAGGCGCTGCACGTCAGAGAGATAGTGCAAAATGTCACCTTCAACACCTCCCCACTGCTGTGCTTTGTCATCCACAGCCGGGGAGTGTCCAGCTGCGGGATTAGCGATTCTAAAATCCATGTTTATATCCTCAAAAGTGGGTTAGTCGTAGGCAATTTGTGTGGCGATCGCAGCCAGTAAATCTTGGGCATCATCCTGCGAGATGCCCTCAAGTCGCTCAATCGCTTTGAAAGCAGTGTCTGAGTAAACTTTTATTGGCGTCTCATCAATCGCTCGGTGCCAACTTGCTTTCGTGTCAAGTCCAGCACGCCAGATGTAAACGGCGAGGGTCATTTGAATTTGCGTTTTGTCTGAGATGGTTAACCCCTCAAGGCAGCTGCCGAGCTGTTTTCCTGGGTTTGCATCCATTGCTCACTTACCTCTCCGACTGTTGATGACTTCGTACAGAAAGGGAATGAGGCCGAATCGCGAACCTTCTGACAGCTGCGCGACGGTCGTGATCGCGTTCTCTGCGCTCTCAGCACCACCGGCACAATAGAGCAAAAGTTTTTGCAGTTCGTCGGTTGCAAGATTCTCGAAGTAGCTACCGAACTTGGATTCAATGTCTGCGAGAGTTTGATGGTCTGGATGGTCGCGACGGGCAGACACCCAGTAGCCTAAAGGGTTCGGGTAGACCATGATGAAAGAGTCTCCTGTCGATTTGAACTGGTGGGAGTCAGGGAGAAGAGCGAAAACTTACTAGGGTGATCGCTGGCTTCTGCTTAGGAATTTCTGGCGATCGCGAGTTCAACTCTGTCAGCAGCTTGTTGCAACACGTCTTCGGGCAGACCCTTCGGAAAGACCTCACGAACGCCATACCACACGGCTTCCTCCCGAAGTCCTGAATTGTCGCGATCTGTCGGTTGCCCTGCAAGTTCGGCACGGGCGATACTCTCTGCCTGCGCAAGCTGTTCGGCGTAGGGCGGGATATAGGTCATTGTTGTAAAACTCCTATTGAGTATTGGAGTTCAGTTGCGCGGCAGCGTCCTTGATCGCTTCCGTAATCTGTGCGGCGGCGGCCTCAATTGAATCCGCTATGATGACCTGCAACCCCTCGTCAGCACACAGCTGTAAGAACTGCTCTAACTCTGCTTGTGTCGGTTCTCTATCTCTGCTCTGAGTCACTGGATTTCTCTCTGGTGATTGTCACGTTTAGCTTCAACAGTTTTTTTGCTGGCTTCCTCTAGAAGAAGGGTCACTTGGTCGAAATTTGGCT
Source organism: uncultured bacterium (assembly GCA_964250875.1). Taxonomy (GTDB): domain Bacteria; phylum Cyanobacteriota; class Cyanobacteriia; order Cyanobacteriales; family Chroococcidiopsidaceae; genus CAXUIV01. The sequence goes on along the minus strand of CAXUIV010000015.1, from coordinate 17,206 downwards.
GCCGGTTCGCATGATCGGCTAGAACTTCCAAGATGACTTCTAGCGGGTATTCATCCAAGATTTCGCTCAGGTACTCCAACAACACTTGGCGCTTAATGAGTTGAAGCACATCACGAATACTGTTTCTAATGTCGGCATCGCTCATACAGGCATCAATCCCAGCAGTGAATCAGCCAGTGCATCATCGTTAGTGCTGGGTGCTGAGTGCGAAGTAGGGGCACTACTCGAAGCACCTCGGCGCTTTGATTCCCGTAGCAGATGGTTTACGACTTCTGTATAGTCGTTGGTTCCGAGTTCTGCCCCTACAGCATCGAGGTAAGGCACCAGGTAAGCCTTGACTGAAACTCGTATGTATGTCATTAATTGGCCCTCCGTAACTTCATCTGAGCCAGCTTCGATAGACCGCGCGCATTTGCCCAGCGGCCATCTGCGAGAGTAGCGATACCTTGCTTGGCAAGTAATTGAACGATTCCAGGTAGTTGGCTACCACCACCCACAGCCAGAATCGCGTGACTCGTCGGACGCCAGGGCGCAGCGTTCTTTAAAGCCGGTGCTAATGTGGTCTGCACCCACGGTTTTAGCTCCGATTCGTAAATGCTGCGGAAGTTCCAACCGGAGTAGCCGTATTCAAAGCTGTGTGCTTCAATTCCACAGCGGATTAAGTGTCTATCGCCCTCTGCGGCCAGCTGCCTGCGCGTATCTGGATGCTTGGCTATGAGTTCCACCAAGGCACCCACGCCAGCGGGATGCACCCGACGAGAATCCCTAACGAGTTTTCCAGACTCAAACACGCTGATGATCGAAGTTCCATGTCCCAAGTCAATCAAAATCGTTCGGCCTTTCGGTGCGACGATGCCAGTTTTTACCGCTTGGTAAATCGCTCCTGCACCTTCTTCCGCTGGAACAGCATCGATGTCAATCGCGGTGTGTTGTCCATTCAAGGCAACCACATGATGACCTTTGAGTGCTGCTACCAGGTCCGCGCCAAACACCTGCGAATCTTGAATGCTGGCTATAACTCGTAAGTCCCAATATGGACGGTGTGGCAACTGCGCGATCGCTGCCAGCAACATCTGCAATCCGTATTTCACCTTGCCCAGGGCATCGTCGGCAACTCGGTTAAAACTTGTCGGGAACTGAATGTAGGCAGCTTCACCAGCTACCCATCTTCGCCCAATTATGTCGGGTCTGTCGCCTTCTAAGTAGGCGGTGATCGCTCCCTCACAACCTTCTACAACTTCGCTATCAAAATGCGACGGCACGAACGCGAAGTAGCTAGGTAGCTTGATTTCAGCGTCTCCTACCACTAACTTTCCATGCCCGTTTCCACCGTCCCAGCCAACTGGTAAAGGATGGCTGTCGCTGCCCAAAGTGGCATTAGCCGTCATTACTGCGGTCATGCTGTTTTATTCCCCTATGTGAACCTCAAACCCATATGACGCTCTGATCTAACCGCGCCTGCATTCCTGTTTCTGTGGCCCTGTGTCTGTTGTCAGGTTTCAGCTGGCGTTGGTAAATCTGGTGTTTTCTGTCGTCCATGCTAATGTAGCATAAGATTATGCTGATGGCATAACAATCTAGTGGCATAAGCAGCTATTAACATAAAAAATGTTCTGATTGTAGTAGGAGGTTATGATTTATGCAAAACAGCTCCGATAGCATGACTAAGCGAATGACTATATCTGTTGACGATGATGTGTACGAAATCCTTGAACAGTGGGCAAGTGAGGAAGTTCGGACAGTTGCCAACCTTGCAGCGGCACTAGTCACGCTAGCTGCAAGAGACCGCCAGCCAAAACCAAGTATTAAGGGCAAGGGGGATAAATGACTAGGGCGTTCTCTAACAGAGGCGATCGCCATGACTGAATCAAAAGCCATCCGTGCCGCAGTGACAATCGGCGCGATGACGGTCGATGGTTTTATGCTGCCCGACGGCTCATACCGAATGAGCCAAACTCAGGCGGCTGCATCCGTTGGTTTGAGCCGTCAGAACGCGTCCGATTTTTTACGTTCAAACACCGTCAAGGCTTTGCTAGGAGAGAGTTACACGGGTCCGATTTTAGAGCGAGAAGAGATTGAGATTGAACCGGAAGCGGGTCAAAGGGGGCAAAGTCGATTTATTACAATGCCTCTGGAAGTCGTCAGCGTTTACTGGCTGTGGCAGTCGCATAGAGGCAATAAAAAGGCTTTGGCGTTATGTGTGGCGCTGATGACTGAAACCTTAGAGCGACGTTTCGATTCGGCCTTTGGTGTTGCTCGCACTGAACAGGAGAGGGATGGACGTCTTGACCGTCACATACGGCAGCTTGAAGCTGACTTGAAAGAAGCAGCAGACTTTGATGCCCTGACCAAGTACGAGAATGACTACTTGCTGTCGGTACTGCGGCAGCACGACATAGACCCCTGGAAGCTCCCTAGTAGTGAAGACCAAATTGAGTAAGGGCGATCGCCATGACCCAGACTGATGACGACGATTATTCAAAGTTCAGAAATTTCCTGGTTCCACTTGCTCAGAACAATCTGGAGTCAGCACGGGATTCTCACCAGAAAGGAGAGTATGACCGGGCGGAGAGGAATCTAGATGCTGCTGAAAATGTGGTTAGAGAGTGTCGAGAACAGTTGAAGAAGGATAGATAACGATGCAAACTGAAAGCTTTACTATCGGAGCTAGAAAAGGAGTTTGTGAGATTCTAACAATGTCTCACCTGCCAACGGAAAAGTTAACCGGCCTGTTCAACTTCGCCTTTAGTAGTTATGCACCCATAGCTCTGCTGTCAGAGAATGTAGCACCGGGCGCAGGCTATGCCTACTTGGTTGCAGCAATACCGCATGAACTAGATTTGTGCCGACTGCTTGAGGTGTTGGGCAGGAATGAAGAAGGATGGCAGCTCTGCGATGGTGTAATTCGTTCACCACGGCCAAGCAAACTTGATTCTGAAATTGTGGTTGAGGCGATCGCAGCTAGTCGGACGTTAGTAGAGGCGGGGTAATGACTGAAGCATCAGGGGAATCTAACCAAAACAGGGTAGACAGTATTCTGGCGATGGTGAAAGAACTGCCCATCGACCACGATGATGTCATAGAACTTTGTGCGACCTGTATCTACAGGTTAGTCATGGAGTGTTCAGAAAATTCTACTAGTGACGTCCGTGAGCCTCTAGCAACTATCGCTCGACGGCATCCAGATATTGCAGCCAGAATCGTGAGACGGACACAGTACCTATTAGCTGAGGTGGGACAGGAGTCGAAGATTAATCTAGTGATGGGACTAGAGGACTAGTACGGGCGACACCATGCTTACAGCAAAGATTCACCTACTCATCAGCATCCGTAGCGCTATCCTAGCGGTCTTCTACACTGAGTCGCACTGCTGGCAGTTCCGCGTCATCAGTGGCGGCGGGGTGTTCGGTGAACGGCGAATTTACTACAGCGCTGCGGCAGCGGAGCAGGCGGGTCGCAGGTGGGTCATGGGTGGGTAGGTGGTTGACGCAATTATGCTACATCGCTTATAGTTCCATGATCTTGCGTGATCGCGCTCACTGTCCACGGTTGACAGTGAGGCCGAAAAGTGGGCCAAACATATTGTCACGCTGCCTCGACAGAGGGCGATCACGCTCACTGTGTTCCGAACACAGTGAGGAAAGTGGGCCATATGCTCTGTGCTGCCTCGACGGAGGGCGATCACCCTCACCCGACGAGTTCGCGTACTGCTCAAAAAAAGCGCAGCACGCTGCGGATTTTTTTGATTAAAGTATTGCTCAAACTTGTTAGATGTTAACTAACATCGTAACAATGGGCTGTCAAGACTTAGCTCCCGATAATGAGGATTTCCGGGACCTATAACGCGATGAAAAGAGCGTTGACACTTAAGTCAACAGTGTGTATCGTCGATTTCGCTATGCAACAGATAGAGCATTTAGGACATTTGGACATCTAGACATTTGGGACAACGTGTGAGCTAAAGCTTGACCACATCAGCGCTTTCTCTATCATGCACACAATGGAGAAACGCCTAACTCAACCACTTTACCCACACGGCTTATTCAGCCGGAATTGAGAGCGTGTAGGAGTATCGAGTCAACAAGAAAATTTATTATTGACACTTTGGTGAAAAGTTCAACTAAAGTGTTGAGGCGAGAATGTAGCTACACTTTATACTTTTTAACCTTAAGACTTGTCTGTGGCTCTCAAAAAATTCTAGTGACCAGGAACCGCTACTCAAGCGGTTGTTTACACACTAACGGCTATAACTGTACAGCAGATTGCTATTAACGCTTCCAGTGTGGTTGCTATTAGTAGGTTGATGTATGATCGAGGCATTCAATTACATTGAAAGTTATGGCGTTGAGAATTCCTCTTGAGAATCCCGGACGAGGCCGACCAATCACTGCTTGGTTGTCGGATGAAGTGGTTGACCGTCTTGAAGTTGAAGCACTGAAGCGCAACATTTCTCGCGGCGCTGCGGTGCGGCTAGCCGTATCTGCCGGGTTAAATCTGTTTCTGAATGAGAAAACCCCAGCAGCTTAGCTGCCGGGGCTTTTTTTTGCAATCGATTACCAGTCGATTGCGTTTCAATCGTCAACCCATCACGCTGCGTTTCCTTGGCCGGGGATGTCAGTCAGCGTGAAAAGTCCTCTTCAGAGTCCTCTTCAAAGTCCTTTTCAAAGTCCTTTTCAAAGTCCTCTTTCAGGCACCTCAAATAGAGGTGTACTTTCATGAAACCAAATTTTGAGGAATTTGGCATCCATAGCGGGGATGCCTCATATAGTCTTTGCACTACTGATTCGATTGTCTCACATCTCGAAAACACCTCGTCAATTGAGAACGAGGTGATAGCGTTGCTCCTCAATTGCCCACACCTCACGACCTGGGAGCGGCGGTACACCGAAGCGGCAGCGGCCACCGGGCGGCGCAGCGGTAAGCAGGTCGAGAAGCTACAGGCGATCGCGGCGCGGAGACTGGGAGGTAACAGCTGATGAAAACAGCGACACCTTACTACCTTGACTTACGGCACCGGAAAGACCTGTTCGAGAAGCGTCAATTAGACGTGAGATGGTGCGAAGTAAATTGCCGCTCAACGACTGCTGAACATGCTACAGAGAGATTAGGGTACAAGGCTCAGAGCGATGGCATCTGGCTGGCTGGATGCACCTCACAAGGCCAATTTAAGCCCGATAAACCTTGGATATCCGACAAGGATAAACTTGCTGGAAAAAAGAAAGCACCCAAATACCGTAGTCCACTTGGCGATTACGATGCCATGCTGCCAATTCATCCAGAAGACCCAAATTACTGGAATGATATCGAAGCACTGAAGCAGAAGGCGTATTCGATTGACGGTCATCCCTGCTTAATTTTGACTGAGGGATTTTTCAAGGCGATCGCCGGTTGCTCGAACGGAGTTCCCACAATTGCGCTGCTGGGTGTAGAGATGGGTCTGACATCGGCCAAAGCTGACGTGCAGGGTAAGCGGTATCTAGTGCCCACGCCAGAGCGCTACGCTAAAGCTGGCTTCGGGTTCATCATTGGATTCGACGCGGATGCTGTCACAAATTCAGACGTCACTCAGGCACAAATCAAGCTCGCACACCAACTTAGACTGTTTAAAGTACCAGTGTATTCAATCACCGGGCTTTGGGCTGTGGAGCAGGGAAAAGGGATAGATGATTACATCCAGATGAACGGCGGCGACTCATTTAAGCGTGAAGTTTTGGGTAAAGCCATCGCGATCGAGGCATGGGAACAGCAGTTCAAGAAAAGCGACGAAACCAAAAAGCCATCTTTCAGTCAGGGAGGGTTTGCCGCAGAACTGGCAGAGAAGTACCGCTCTCATCTGGCATGGCATACCGGAATCAAACGATGGTTGAGGTATGGAGCAGAGCTAGACGGTATTTGGTCTGAGCAGTCGGACGAAAGTGTCAAGCGCCTGGTGATGACTGAAGTTAGAGCTAAAACTCCAGACTTCAGGGATTCGCAAATTAATGGCATCGTCGGCCTACTTAAAGCAGATTTAAGTGTGGACAAGTGGGATGAGCAGCCTGGTCTGCTGCCTCTAACAGATGGGGTTTTAGATTTGGCGACGATGCAGTTACTCAAACACGCTCCAGGCTATCGTCTGTTGTGGGCACTACCTTACAGATGGAAAGATAGAAGCGTCGGGTGCGATCTAATTGAAGCTTGGTTAATGGAGGCGATGAGGGGTGATCGCCAGCTGGTACAGCTACATCGGGCGTACCTCAAAGCTGTAGTCACCAGGCGAGTGGATCTCCAACGATATCTCGAACTACTCGGGCCCGGTGGCACTGGCAAAGGTACATTCATGCGACTAGCTATGGCGTTGGTCGGTAAACGCAATGTACACAGCACAACGCTCAGGCATCTGGAAGAAAATCGCTTTGAAGCAGCTGCCATTTTTGGCAAGCTGTTACTTTTGATTACGGATGCTGAACGCTACGGCGGCGAAGTCTCCCAATTAAAGGCTATTACCGGGCAAGATCTCATTCGCTTCGAGCGTAAAAATGTCCAGCAGGGTGCCGATTTTGAACCCACTTGTATGGTGATTGTGGCGGCTAATGAAGCCGTTCAAAGTTCAGATTACACCTCTGGCTTAGCACGGCGACGGCTGACAATTCCTTGGCTTTACCAGGTAGATTCAGATAAGCGGCGGAACTTGGACAGCGAGTTTAAACCGTATCTACCAGGATTGCTGCATTGGGTATTAGAGATACCTGATGAAGAAGTCACTAGCCTGGTGCGCGACACTTCCAAATCGATACCCTCACTCGCCCAGTGGAAGGCAGAATCGCTACTTGAAACTAATCCACTAGCTGAATGGCTTGATTCCTGCATCGCTCACAATTTATCAGCTAAGACCTATGTGGGAGTTGCCAAGCGCGATAAATCGGTTGACAGTCCAAACACGTATCTCTTTACAGATAAGTGGCTCTATGCCTCTTACTGCGAGTACAGCGCTGGGGTAGGAAGCAAAGCGGTATCTATGCGGCGGTTCTCAACTCTACTGCACGATCTCTGTCTGAGCCAGCTTTGCCTAGAAGGAGTTCGGAAAGGACGGGACGAACGGGGTGCATACTTCGAGGGGTTAGCCATTCGTCGGGACGGTGACTCTAAACGTATTGTCACAGGCAATTTAGAACCGCTACCAAAAAGTGTTATTGCCATCATTCCTGATGGATTTGAGGATAAAACTGACAATCACCTGACGGCTGAAACTACTGTGGCTGACGGATCTGATGGGTCTGATGGATTTAATCGAACTAACTCATTAAGAGTTTTTTTATCAAGTGAGAGCGATCAACACCAACAACAAATAAAGGTAGAGAAAATCCCGTCAGAACCATCAGGAGGCGTCAGAGACCATCAGGAAACATCAGACGTGATCGCGACCAAACCCAAGCGTGAGTATCCACCAGGCCAAATAGCAGCGGCCAATCAACTGCTAATCTGTCAAACCTGGACTGAGTTACTAAAGCAAGTAGATACGGTTGCCCGACAAAAGGGTAAAAGTCGTGCTGAGGTATTCAAGCCTCTGACTGCACCTTTATCTAAGGAAGCGCGGCAACACCTCGTCGGTTTGCTAGCAGTTCATATGCGTGAGCTTCCACGCGACTACACAGCCTGGAACTGGCTGCCAGAATCGAGTCGGAAGTTGGCTGAGAAGGCTAGAGCGATGGCAGGAAGTGAAAGCATGGAAGTATGAATCGAGCGATCGCTAACCTCACCTGCTTTTTGCGCGGCCACAATCTGAAATGCTATCGATTGGGGTGTCGTAATCAGCTGCGCCTGGTCTGCCTGCGCTGTGAATTTGTCTCCTATCAAAAACCCAGCAAAAAGAGCTACTTTATGACGGGTTTTTGCCGCTTCTTTGGGTATAAAACTGCCTTTTTCTCGCAAAATTCCAAAAGTACTCTTTTTTGGTCTTTTGTATAACTTCTGCCTCAGTACTCGTTTTTTAGAACGGTATAGCAAGAGTTTCAACTTTTCGCCAGTGTATTATCTAACACAGTGTATTAGTTGAAACAAAGGTTGGTTTGGGGAAATTTAAAAAAAGTCCCTCATTTTACTTGACAGAAAAACGAGGTGATTTTTTACAGCAAGCTATGTCAATTATCCGGATAATTTCTTTGAAGCGATTTCCCTGCAAAAAAGTCCCTCATTTTTTGCCTAGGTGTAACCACGGGGGGAGGGTAGCTGCTGTGGCGCAGCCAGCCATGCAAACGCACGTACAAAACCAAATCTATTGACAGATGCGAGACTGTTCCGAACGCAGCAACGGTTGTCTTCTACAACTGCTACTTACGCCTTTTTAAGAGGCTTAGTTATTAGATTAGGATTGAGTACACCTAAAACCTGACGACGCCTTTTTAAAGGCCGATGAACGCTTGACCAGGCAGCGGCAGCGGCGGCAACGTGTATGACCAACGGCGGCGGGACTGACGGCTCACGGCTTAAATGGTTGTTGTTACTAATCAACCGTGGCACACTACCAGCGCGGCGAAAATCGTGATTCTACCTGAAGTGTGTTTGGAGGTGTTTGGAGGCGTCCAGAGGTATGGCGACCAAAGCAGAAAACTAGGGTGATCGCACTTCGACACTATGCTGGTTAACACCAGAGGGGTGAACGAAGTTGCCCAGGCTGAAGCAGAAAACCAGGGCAATCGCACCTCAACACTGCGGCAACTAAAACCCAATTTCAGCGGGAGTTAAGAGACATATCGACCGAAGCAAAACAAAGCAAAACAAAGCAGGATTTTAGCTAATTCCACCGTGGCATCTGAAGTCGCGATCAGAGATAGTGCAATGACCCATTACTACCCTCCTTATGGCCATTAACACAAAGAGTCGTCAAACAGCTTACGTAACCCGTTTAAGAAGCCGTGCGGCGCGACTGCGACAGGACCACCCCGACGAATGTCTTAGACTGCACACCTTGGCGGATAATGTTGAAAAGGGTGAGGCCCAAATCGAGAAGGTTCCACCACTGCTCCACGAGAAAGAGTTGTTACTTAAAATCTCCGACCGTGCCGAACGGCTGGCGCGGGCGAGAGAGCTGGGCGTCGATTGAGGCGAAGCCAACGGAAGAATAACGGAAGAATTTAGGAAGGCCATTTAGGGTTTTCAGTAGCATTTAGGGTTTTAAAAACTAAACCCTAAACCCTAAATGACCCGTTCGACATTGCTGACACTGGTTTCTTGCGATGGTTGTAGGCTATGCTGCAAGCGCACTTGAATGGTTTCGCCTTGCACTGCTGTGATTTCCCAAATGTCGTCAGCTATTGGACGCTGCGAGGGCTGATAGCGTAGCTTGACGCGATCGCCCACCCTAAGAGTTTGGCTGCCAGCGTGTACAGTTTCACCAGTAGTGTGTACAGAACTTTCTAAACCCCGTTCGAGTAACTGACCGGCGTATGTGGACGGCGGCAGCTGCATCTGTTCAGCTCGCTGACAAAGGCGCAGTTTTAAGTCCTGGCTCAATCTGATTGTGAGAGTAACGGTTGTGTCTTCATTCATGGTCTTTCACACATCGGTGTACACAGCCTAGCCGATGTCACTTTGATGTCACCCAAATGGGCGGAGCGTTCCATCTTTCGCTCAACTTGCCTCTAATCTTATGTAACTATTAGGGTAGAGTAAGCCGAAAAAGTTACATAAGACGGGGTAAAGGAAGAGTGAGAAGTGATTGACCTTGATGCTGTCTTTAAGGTTGTTGACTATCGTCTTGAATTGGATGACGCCACCGACGAACACAAGCGCCAATTCCTCAAAGGATTAGATGTGGTCTGCCATAAGGACACCCCAGCCCTAAACGAGCTGCGCGACTGGCTGACATCGACACTGGAACCGGAAGCGGTTGAGCCACCAAAGCGTAGCGATCGCGAAGTCGTTGAACGTCGCAACCTAGCAGGAGGCTGCTACCAGCTTGAAAAAGTTAAATGTGGCAAAGAAAACTGTAAATGCTCTAAAGGAAAGCCACACGAGCCACACGGCCCATACTGGTACTTCTACCGCAGAACCAACGGCAAACTGAGCAGCAAATACATCGGCAAGAAAACTCCACCCGAACTGCTTGAGAGTGGGAATCTTGAAGCTAGCAGAACATAACAGAACTACAGCACAATGCGGCATGGATTTGAAATATCGCTACCAGAACGGCGGCAACCGCCATTTTCACGAGATGATTCGGCACTCTACTGAATCCTCCTCAAACCGAACATACAGGTTGCCTGAGTCCTTAATTGCAAACCTCACAGCCACAGCTAAACACTACCAAGTTGGCGTCTCCGACCTTGCAATGCATCTGCTCAGAGACGGCCTGGAACGCCTTGAAAGTGGGGAATTTAAACTTGCTACGCGATCGCTACCACTTCAAATCATTGAGGCCATCCAGAAATGAATCAACCCCTCCCAGTCGAAGAGGTCCAGCGCTACGCCTGGTTGAACGAACAAGCTAGACAACTGCGAAATCAGCGTCGGGAATCGGAGGCGATGCAGCTAGAGGGCGCAGCAGAGGCAATTGTCTATCAACAACAGCCGACCGAGGAACAAGCTACAGCCGAGAGAACCCGGCGACGCGAACTCGAAACTAATGCTCGAAAGCAGACAGAACTCGCCCAGCGGTTCCAAAAGTTTTACTACGGAGGGCGATAGCTCCACACTGGAAGCTTCAGAACGAAACGGGGTGAAATGAGCAACCGTACAGAAAGTTACGCTAAGGCTGAAACATTGACTGTTTAAGGGTTTTAATCATCCTGCTCATTTGGGTCATTCGGGTCACGCAAAGGACGCATCTCTCCTTGCATCAGTGGCTCAGGCAAAGTGAATTGATAGCGCCCCAGCATATTGATATGGGAATGCCCCAAGGGCGATAGCCGTGCTATGTCTTCTTCATTCACACTCTGTTGTTGCTGTAGAGATATGAGCGCAGCATCCATATAAAAGGTATTCCATAAGACCAAGGCATTGACAACCAACCCTAGAGCCGAGAGTTGATCTTCTTGTCCCTCTCGGTAACGTTGGCGTAACTCTCCCTTTTGACCATCTCACCCCGAAACCTGAGTTTTCTGAGGGGGTCGCGTGCGCGAGGGAGTCGGAAAAGTCGGACATCACCATTCGTTTTAGTTTGTGGGATTCTCACAGAGGAGTGGGCAATGCCCTAATTCCTTTTTTGCGTACTCAAAAACTCACCTACTCAACAGGCAACCGTCACCTTGGAGTTAGTTAGCTGAGGCTGAAAACGAAAAGTGACTTAAGTGACCGGGTCGCACAAGCCAGGAGTCACTTTACCGTGGCACTCACTCGTCGAATACCCGCGTACTCAAAAACTCACCTACCCAGCCATTCATTTAGCAATTCTTCTACCAGCTCGGAAAACTCCTGCTCGTTCCCTTGCTGCAACAAGGCGATTTTAGTTGCTCGATACGTGTCTCGACGAATGTAGGCTGTCACCTGTTCATAGTCTGGGTCACTGCGCTTACCCGCTGGTCTGCCCCTTTTCTTGGCGGATTGGGGTGACTCCGGTTCTGGTTCCGGTTCCCTGCCTTTGGCTGCATCGAGTACCTTTTTAAACTTGCTACTCATGGGAAGATTTCTTGCCCCACAGCCGTGTAGCCAGCCCAGGCTTCAGCTGCTCTTGGGTCAGCTACGGCGTAAACTGGAACACCTGCCAGCGCTGCCTTCTGAAAAGCTACGAACCGGCGAATACTGGTTTTGAAAGTTGGTAAATTATCCTCATTCAACGTATCCCGCGCCTCGTCACCATCGCGGCTCGGTCTGGGTGGAACGATGGTTAACAGGATTCGATAGCGATCGCTCTTGACGTTGAGGTTCTTTAAAACATCGACTGTGAGCATTAGCGCTTCTAACGCCAGCGCGTCAGGAGTAGAGGGGATAACCAACAGGTCGCACCCATCCGCCAGTGCTTCTAAGTCTTCGCGCTGTGGTCGCGCTGCGGTGTCAATAACAATGTGCTGGTACTCTTTGGCGTATCGTGCTGCCTGTCGCTCATCAACTACTTTGCAGGGCAGCTCCCCTCGCTTTGCCCAACCAGAAGCGCTACGGTTAGGGTCGCCGTCGATCAGGACGGTGGCCGCATGGCGCTGAAAGTAGCAAGCTAGATGCACCGCCGTCGTCGTCTTTCCTACCCCTCCTTTAAATGAGGCCACGGTTAAAATCATCTTTTAAGTATTCAGGTATTTGAATTTTTGAGTACGCAAAAAGGTAATAACGGCGAGATTTTACAGTTCAAGCTAACGAATGCCAAATTCGTTCCATATCCTTGACTGAAGTCCGGTTGCAAATGCATTTATAAAGGCGCTCAAAGGGCACTGCTAGTACAAGTGGTTCATTGGAGGGACCACGAACGATCAGAATGTGACCTTTCTCAATCCATCGGTCGATAACGTTGGTGTCTACCCCTAAGCGTTCTGCCGCAGCTTCTACAGTGGTTGTTTCGTAGCCGTGGCGTAACGTAGTGACCGTTTCGGTATCATTCATATGTCCTCCTGTCGATAGCTGTTGTCTCACTGTGTTCGGAACACAGTGAGGATGGAAAGCTTACTCAAAAACTAATTGCGGCCACAGCCCTGCGCCGCTGCTCCGGTGTTACCTCCAAGTAGCGCTGCAAGGTGCCAAGGTCATTGTGTCCAGAGATTTCCTGAATGTGACGGAGGGGAATGCCAGCGCTAGACATTTGGGTGAGGGCAGTTCTCCTAAAACTATGGGTGCTGACCCCGACTAGACCGACGCGCTCGCAGGCAGCTTTAAGCAGTTTGTCAGCCATGAAGCGAGTTAAAGTTTCGCTCCGTCCGCGCATTCCTGGAAAGAGTGGCCCAGGTTTTACCGGCTGGTACTCGCAAAGCAGCGCGGCGAGTCCGGGCTGGATGTCTACAACACGGGTTTTGAGTTTCCCCTTAGTGGTAGACTTCCTGAAAGTCAAGGTATCGCCCTTGATGTCCGTCGTCCACAACGCCAGAGCTTCACTCACTCTGCACCCGCAAAATAGGCAGATGCCGAACAACACTCTCTCCCGTGGTGAGACAAACCCTTCGTTAAACAGTCGCCTCAATTCATCTGAGGTGAGAATTTTTCCCTGTCCATTTCCTGCAACTTTCATCGTCTGATTTTGGCGCTTTGGCACTAGATTACACGAAATGCCAGTTTCGTAGAATAACTGGGTGAAAGTCTGGAAGTCTCGTTAACCGCCTGCACCGGCTCACCCTGGTTAACTTCTGCTTATCAATGCCTCCCACTTTCTTCAACGACAGCATCAGGGTTCTAGCCGATTGAGATGATCTTTGCTTATGATATCCCGGATAGCCTGGATAGCCGCTATAATGCGCTAGCCTTAATTGGTAAGGGATGGCAAGGATAGCCAGGATGTCACGTTTACCAATGATCGGTGCCCGGTGCCCTGTGGAATGGCAGCAGCAAATTGACCAGATAGCCGAGGCCACCGGGCGGAAACCGGCTGAGGTGGTGCGAGAGGCACTGTCCCAATACTTGCAAGAAACCCAGCAGCGGTCAAAGGCGCGATCGCCTCTCTTGAATCCCGCGTGACCAGCCTGGAACAGAAGTTAGCTGGTTTTGGGCGATTGGTCGGCTAGTTCGGGCGATCGCTCAACCCGGAATTCCGGGTTGAGCTTTCAGGCAGCAGACAACTCAGTTCGGGCGATCGCCACCAACGAACCGAGCAGTTTTGTCGGGCACTGGCTCAACTTCCTGTTTGGATAAAGGTTTGAACGTAATCAGACGTTCATAACGGTTCTCGCCGGATTCGTCTTTACCAGTGCAGCGGGAGAACCAGATAGCGGGGTCAAACTTGTTTTGGGGACTGCGCCTGGTAAACTGTTGACCACGCCAGCTGACAATCGCGGCTCCATATTCATCAGAACGTTCGATTGCGGCACCAATTGAAGCCCAATTGAACTGATTGAAGGATTCAAGCGAGTGCTGGTAGTTTGGAGCGGCAACATTGGCCATTGCCTGCGATTCAACTGCCACGGCTATCCGTTCCAGTAATTTGGTCTGTTCGCCAAGCTGTTTGTAAATAGCTCTTAAACCCTCGACTACGGTTGTCTCAAAATTTGGTGTGTTCTGTTCATTCATAGATGGTTTAAGCCCTAGCTGCGACGGCTAGGGCGCTAGAGTTACTTGTTTAGGAATCGGCTGTAATTCTTACTGCGCTTGATTCGCTGCTCAAATTCTCTCGCTTCCGCCAGTGTGGGGAAGATCCAGAATTCAGCAATCTTGAAATCAATTCCTCGCTCGACTGCGGCAGCGGTGAACTTAGCACCCCTTCCAGCACGATGGTGTTCCATCCGGAGCTTAAGGTTTTTTGTACTACCGCAGTAGTACTGGGCGCGGTGGTTTGGACTTCCCAAAGGGAAGCCCAACTTAAGGATGTAGGTGACACCCATCACGCAGCTACCACCGGGCGGTAATCCTTGCAGGCAGTGCGACTAGTGGCTACTCGTTGCCGCCAGTGACTACAGCCGGTGCAGTACCCGGCAGTGCCATCTTTCGACCTGTAATCAAGCCAGTAGCAGCTGTGGCAAGTGGGCGCGGTGTTTTGAGTTGATAACATAGAACTTGACTCCATTCTGTTGGTGAGTTAGGGAGGCGAATCGCAGCGGGTCCAATCGACGCGATTCGCCTTTTGAATTGGGCAGTTTAAGGACTTACCCAGGTCACGCGGTCTATGCAGCTTGCAAAGCAGTAAGCGCGGTAATCATCTCGGCTTTGGTCAGGTGTGCGTTCTTCCCCTTGGCATCGCGCCACTTGACACCGCACCGCTGGCAGGCTTTCCGCAGTTGGTCGCGGTTCATTGCGCCATAGTCCGTTTCAATCGCTCGCGTGACCTCCTGCACTGTGGCCGGTGGCAGCAGTAGTAGCGTAGGTAGTGCCCATCCCGTAGGCAATTGAGGCGCTGCTATCGTTTCATCTAGCGGCAGCTCCCAGGGGTCGGGCAGCTGTGGCAGCGTCGGTTGAGTGGCGATCTCTTCCGGTTCAGTCTGGGCAGCGGCGGCTTGTGGTGGTGCAGCGATTCTCACAAGTCCATAAATGAAATCAGCAATCATCAGCGCAGCGTAGCCAATAACCAGAAACAAAGCGCAGTTGGTCAGTAAAGCTTGCATCGTCTTAAATCAGCCGGTGGTGAATGTGGAGTGTTACCGGGCTGTGTACAACCGTTTAGGCTGTAGACAACCGAGTAGTTGTCCAGTTGGCGCTACGCACTCGCTTGCTTCACGCTTCGGTCTCGGTTCCGTTGCCGCCTGTCTCTCCAGGTGTCTTTTCCTTTCTGTATACCAATGTAGACGTTTTGTAGACTAGTGTCAACAATTTTGTAGACATTTTCTGTAAAGCTTCTGTAAACATAATTGTTGACAAAGTAGTAGACAGCAATCCGGTGTGACTGCTAGCATGTAGACGTCTGTATACGATGTCTACAAAAATGGCGACAAGTCAGGTCATTTCATTTCGGCTCTCTGATACCGAGATTTCGGCTCTAGAAGCTCAAAAAGTAGATGGTGAGGAGAAAGCTAGCCAAACGGCTCAACGCTTGCTTAGGGGGCTTCTAGGCGTGTCTACAGCAGTAGACATGGGAGCGATCGCCACAGCTGAAAATATTCCAGGGCTTGAGGCATTCGTGCTGAGGGTACTGGAGCAGCAACTAGGCGAGAAGAATAAACGATTGGGGGAATCAGAACACCTGGGGGAATCAGTTGCCTGAATGCCTCCCTTGAAGCACTCAGGCAGGAATTAAAGGAAGTTAAAGCCGACCGCGACCATGTGGAGGGCTGCGCTGAACAGTGGGAGTCAATCGCTAACCAGCAGCGGGAGGAACTTGAAGCGGTGAAGGCAGAGTGCGACCGCCTGCTCGAACAAGTGGGGTTAGCTCGACCTCTGTCAGAGCTGGCAGCGGGGTTACTTCCCAACCTTGACGAACTGCGTGATCGTACTCTCAACTCTCTCAAACTTGGCAAACAGGCACCGGGCTACAAGGCAGCTGCTAAAGCTCTAGATCGATTCATACAGGATTTGAACCATGACCAGAATAATCAAGCCGATGGTAGGCAGTGACCCAATCCCCGACGAACTGCTGGCAGAGATAGCGCAACTGCTCGCCGGTCCCGACGGCACAGCTCATAAAACTCCTGACGGATGGGTGTACAACAAACCTGAAGACCTGACAGTAGACGGCGGAACGGTGTCACGGCGACCACAAGGGGAAAGCAATGACACTTGAAGAATTTGTGAGAGCAATGGGTGAAGCTTTTGAAATTCCTCTTACGGGGCGTTACTCTGCCGATTGGGTAGAGGTGACTTTGTTTCTAGAGCGAGCTTGCGACCGCGATATCGAAGAACTGTGGCAGAAGTTTGGTCCAGAGCCGGACATCGACGGAGTTGCTGAGTTTGTCGTACAGGAGCAGACGGCCATAAACGAAGCTGGGATAGCTGAGTTCGAGCGGGGTTTGAAGTTCCGCCAGGAGGGGAGTAGTTATGAGTGAGGTTCCAACAGCAGAAATCTTGCGAGAGTTCTTCGACGAATTGAACGACAAACATGAACGGGCTAACCAGTTGTGGCAGCTGCGCAATGGACGGCCAATTGAGGGGCAGTTGCCGCAGTGCGATTCAATGGACGAATTCGTCAGTGAATTGAATGAAGTGTTAAAGGCATTCTTAGCAATGCAGCGCTGTGGCATTGTGCCGGAAGGGTGCGATCGCGGCTGGAAAAAACTTTTCAAACCGAGGTGGGATGTGACTCTTAAAGAATTTACTCTCAAAGCTGCATCTATCATGCAGGCATTTCGCTCCCTCAACGCCACTGAGAGCGACGATGATGCCAACGAATTCGAGTACCAAGGCTGGATGATATCAGTGCTTTGGTGGGGTGATACTCGGCTATATGGTCTACTTTTTACCTTTCCAGAGACCGGCGAGAGTTGGGAGATCAAAGCTGAAGACCTTCCCCCAGATGCCAGCTTTGACGGAGATGAAATGCTGGCTTGGGCTAAGCGGATAATCGACCATCCGGAAGAATTCAATAAAAAAAGCCCTGACTTTTTTTAAGCCAGGGCACCCCAATTGAAAAACGTCTCCGTCGCTATTTGCTAACGACCTTTGAATTCTAGTCAGGGGAGTAGTGCGCTCCTACTCCCCCATCAAATCTTTGAACTGAGCTACAGCTGCT
>CAXUIV010000014.1:0-21622 GCA_964250875.1 uncultured bacterium | reverse complement strand
AAACGGGGCCGCGCCATCATCGCCCGACCGATCGCCAGCATTTGCTGTTCACCACCACTGAGAGTCCCACCTTTTTGCTTAATGCGTTCTCTCAAGCGGGGAAAGAGCTGTAACACACGCTCTTGATCTGACTTGATTCCAAGCGTGTCGCGGCGGGAGAACGCACCCATCTCTAGGTTTTCTAACACCGTCATGCGCGGAAAGATCAGACGACCCTCTGGGCTTTGGGAGATACCTAAGCGAACGATCGCTTGAGCCGACAACGGTCCTAGAGACTTGCCTTCGAACAGAATGCTACCCTCTCTGGGTCGCAACAATCCTTGAATAGTACGGAGAGTCGTTGTTTTACCAGCACCATTACTACCAATTAAAGTAACAACTTCACCCTGCTCAACTTTTAGAGAAACGCCTTTAAGAGCATGAATGTTTCCGTAGTAAGTATGAACATCTTTAACTTCAAGCATAATTTCAGTAGGTCGGTGAAAAGCGATGACTTGTTAAGGTTGGGCATGGGGCATGGGGCATTGAAGGAAAACCGGCAGTTTCAATTCCGTGACATGCTTAGCTAATTGTTTTGTGTGATTGATGGTTCACCGCTAAGAGCTTCTTCGTCTTCCTTACCCAGATATGCCTCAATCACGCGGGGATTAGATCGAACCTCAGCAGGGGTTCCTTCGGCAATTTTAGAGCCGTACTCCATTACACTGACGCGGTCAGAAATTCCCATTACTACCTTCATATCGTGTTCGATCAGCAAGATGCTCAAGTCGAGTTCGTCACGAATGCGGTAGATGAAACGAGTTAACACCGCTGTCTCATTAGGGTTCATCCCAGCAGTTGGTTCATCCAATAGCAGTACCTTCGGCTCAGATGCCAGCGCCCGTCCAATTTCTAGACGCCGCTGATCTCCATAGGAAAGGTTTTTTGCCATCTCATGAGCTTTTGAAGAGCCTAAACCGACAAAATCCAGTAACGAGAGAGCTTTCTGCTCAGCTTTTCGCTCTTCTTGATATACGGCAGGGAAGCGCAATAAAGTACCGATTAACCCGGTACGCAGGCGGCTATGCATTCCCACCAACACATTCTCCAGCACACTCATGTTGCTGAACAGGCGAATATTCTGAAAGGTCCGAGCAATACCTAATGAGGTCAGCCGGTCAGGAGTTGTGCCAGTGAATTCTTTATTTTCAAACCGTAACTGACCGGAAGTAGGAACGTAGATGCCTGTAAGCATGTTGAAAAATGTGGTCTTACCTGCACCGTTAGGCCCAATCACGCTGGCAATCATGCCTTTTTCAAGGCTGAAGTCAACTTGATTAACAGCAGTCAGACCACCGAATCGGATTGTAAGTTTGCGTGCTTCCAGTAGTGGCATCACTGACTCCTTGCGTCTGCTAAAGACTCGTTACTTGCCTGATCATCTGATTGCAGCTCAGCCTGACGTTCCGCACTAGGCACCAACCCTTCAGGGCGAATGATCATCATTACGACCAAAGTTAAACCAAACAGAAATAGGCGCATCTGGATCGGATCGACACTCGTGGTCAAAAACTCTTTGAACGCCGGGTTTCCCACATTAGGTATGACGGATGTGCTTAGTAGACTCTTCAGAACTTGTGCTAGCTGTGGCAGATAAAGTCGATCTGCTGACATGATGATGATGCAGCCCAGGAGTACTCCCGTAATATTACCTAGTCCACCTAAAATCACCATACACAAAATGATAACTGAAACGGAGAAGTCAAACACACTAGGAAAGATAGCGCTAATGTATGATCCATAAAAAGCACCGGCAAATCCAGAGAACGTTGCTCCCATAGCAAAGGCCAATAGCTTAGTCCGCACCAGGTTAATGCCCATTGCGCTGGCTGCAAGTTCATCCTCTCGGATAGCAGTCCAGGCTCGTCCTAAGCGAGAATCCCGGAGGCGACTGATCATAAAGGCGGAGAATACAACCAAGGCGAGTACCAGGTAGTACCAAGGTAAATACTGACCAGTTTGAAAGCTGCCAATCCCAGGCAGGGATGGACGTCCAATCGGGTTAATGCCTGCCTCACCTCCAGTTAAGTTAAACGGTGTTGTGCAGCCGATCAGGCAAATTGCCCGCTCAGGATGACCCGCGAGATCGGCGAAAATTTTAGAAATTGGCTCGTAAACTTGCAGGCTGGTTAGGTTGCGAAACACAACTGGCACAATTTCTCCGAACCCCAGCGTCACGATCGCTAAATAATCACCGCGTAAAGGCAAAGTGGGAGAGCCAAGAATAACGCCAGCTACCGCTGCCACTGCTGCGGCAATCCAGATGACGATCCAGAAGTTCCACGCGATGTTAAGTTGAGGAGAGGACAAAAAGCCAGTGGTATAAGCTCCAATTGCAAAGAAAGCGGCGTAGCCCAAATCCAGCAGTCCGGCATACCCGACAACGATATTCAATCCCAGTGCTAATAAAGCAAAGATGAGAATTTGAATCACCGTGGCGATCCAGCCGGTTTGAGCGACTTGATCAACCAAAGGAAAAGTGATTAAAACCACAGTCAAGAGCGCTAGAGTGGCCCATTGACGATTTCTCCCTAACCCTTGCATCCAGCCAGTCAGCCAACCTGCTACGGTAGCGACGACCAAGCCGACAACACCCTGAAGCAAAACCGGCACTAAGCCTGGACTAGGTTGACCTGTGGCAGGCAACAGCAAAAAACCCTGAATCAAGCTAGCAACGAAAATCCAAATCCCCAGGGCTAATCCAGCATTACTTCCTAAACGTATACCTACTTTAGGCGCAAGTATTCTCTTGCCCTGAGCAGCCATTAAACCTGCTCCTACTCCAAGCAGCCAGCCAATAAAAGCACCGCTCCAACCGCCGAACAGCAGTACGGTTAAAGCGGCGATCGCTCCTAAAATATTGCCTGATGTGGTTGCTTTTGCCATGTTGTCCTTTAGTTGGTTGTTAGTTGTTAATTGTTAGTTGTTGGCACGTACAAATAACCAACGACCAACAACCAACAGCCAATCTCATACCTTTTCCTGCACATTCTCACCGAGCAACCCACCGGGTCTAAGGACTAAAATCACAACTAAGACCGCAAATACCCAGGCATTAGTCCAACGGCTGGATAAGTACTGATCGCTCAAAGATGATAGCAAGCCAATCAATACTCCTCCCAACATTGCGCCAATGATGTTACCAATCCCCCCTAATACGGCAGCAGTGAAAGCTCGTAAGCCTGCGGTAAAACCCATTGTGAACACGACCGTGTTGTTATACAGTCCAACCAGCAAGCCAGCTGACCCCGCCAATGCTCCACCGAGGAGAAAGGTTAGGGCAATAATTCGATCAACATCAATACCCATGATTCTGGCTGCATCCTGGTTCTGAGCTACTGCCCGCATAGCTTTGCCGGGACGAGTGTATTGGACAAACAGCTGTAGCCCTACCATCAAACCAAGAGCAACAACTAACACAATCAAGTCTTTGGTCGTAAAAGCAATATTACTCTTAATTCCCAAAGCGGGCAGAACGTCGATCCGAGGCAGCAAATCGGGGAAGCTCTTGGGAGTAGCAGCATTGCCGCCCATAATAGGAATAAAAGAGCCTAATCCTCCCCAAAACAAGCCAATGTTTTGAAAAATGAACGAAACGCCGATCGCTGAGATCAGAGGCGCTAGACGCGGGGCATTGCGTAGAGGTCGGTAGGCATACCTTTCTGTGAGGACATTCAGCCCAGCACAAACAACACTAGATAGAAGCAAGGCGACCAATAGCGGTACGATACTAGCCTGCAATGATGCACCACTCTCAGTAGCAAACGCACCTACTACCGTTAGCGAGGTAAAAGCTCCTAACATAAAGAGGTCGCCGTGAGCAAAATTAATCAGCTCAATGATGCCGTAAACCAGTGTGTAGCCTAGAGCAATGATGGCGATGATCGCGCCGTTGATCAAACCCACTAGCAGTTGCTGTAACAAACTCTCAGGGCTACCAGCAATTTCTCTAATGATGCGGGGGATATCAAGTCCGGCAATTGGTCCCAGCAACAGGATTACGTAAGCTATGACTAAAAACAAAAGAAACTTCTGCCACTGCCATCGTTTTTTCAAAGAATTTTCTACCATTGCCATCGTTGTTACGGGAATTTAGCTACAGACAGTGGGACATTTCTGAGTGGCACTGAGATCACTGGTTTATAGTTGCGCTGTCTTGGAGGTCGAGCGCAACTATGAATCAAGAAGCGGGTCTAAGTTGGCTTAGCTAGCCTTGATCACTTTCACAAAACTCCACTTGCCGTCCTTGACAACATTCCCCGACAGCTTAGTGAGGCTCGTGTCACCGTTGGGGTCAAAGCTCCAGTCACCGAGTATTCCCTTATAGTCTTTGGTGTCTAAGATGGCGTCACGAACGGCGGCACGGTCAGGTTTACAGACTTTGTTGACCGCATTAACTACCACTTTGGCGGATTCGTAGCCATAGGCAGCGTAAGCTTCTGGTTCAGCGTTGAATTTTTTCTTATAGCTTTCGTACCAGGTTTTACCTGCGCCGGTTAATTCCTTTCCAGGCACACCGCCAAAGGTAGCATAAGCACCTTCAGCATCTTTACCCGCAGCAGTAACGAAGCCTTGCTCATAGATTCCATCCGGTCCCATAAACTTGACTTGATCATTCGTCATTCCGACATTACGCATATCCTTAATTAACTGCCCAGCATTGTTATCCACAATGCCACCAAAGTAGACCAAGTCTGGTTTGAGGGCTTTAATCTTGGTCATCAATGCTTTGTAGTCAGCGGCTTTTGGATCGATGCCTTCATGTCCCAATACCTGTATGCCAATCTTTTTGGCTGTGGCGTCAAAGATATCCGCAATTCCTTTACCGTAAAGCTCTTGGTCGTCTAGAATATAAACTTTCTTCACACCTAGTGATTTAGCAAAGTTAGCGGCTGCGGACCCCTGAAGGTCGTCTGCTGGAACGACGCGGGTGAAGTTGCGCTTACCGTTTGGGTAGTAAACGTTAGGCTCATTCGGTTGTCCCTTCCCTGCCTTGGTCAAGCCTGGATAGGTAGCCGCTGGGCTAATCATAGCTAGATTGGCTTGATTCAAAACTGGAATCGATAGCTTGGCAGCACCGGAGTTGAATGTACCAATGTAGGCAACAACGGTATTATCTGCAACAGCTTTATTGGCATTTCCAGTTTCCTGAGCCGGGTCCCACTTACCCGCAGCAGCAGTGGCATCATCCAGAGATTCATACTCGATCTTAATCTTGCCATCACAAGCTGTTGATTTGTTCTCGTCGAGGACCTGTTTGATGCCGTTTACAATCGTCTGGGTCTGGCCTAGCGAGGGACCTGTCAAGGGCAAACTGGAAACAATTTTGACGGTGTTTCCAGAAGCTGCGTCAGTGCTAGCAGCAGGGCTGGCAGAGCCACCGACAGCATTATTATTACCAGCGGGATTACTTTGGCAGGCTCCAACTATTAAACTCAAGGCCAAGCCAGTGGCTGTCAGAGTGATTCTTGAAGAGTGTTTAGTCATCGTGTTTAACTTCGCATCCAATAAGCAGGAAACCAGAACCTATTTTGAAGAAGTGCCTCTGAAGTGAGTCAAAGCTTAATCCCCGGACGGAGGTCACTTTGGCAAATTGCTAGACTGTGTTCTAACTCGTGCATTTGAGCCAAACGGGTTAGTTGAGGTGGTATTACCGGCCTCTTCTTGTTTGATCTCCAATAATGGCGTCTTGACAGACGGTAGCAAAACCCAACTGCCACGGTAGAAGGCATCAGGGCGATCACGCTTGCTGTCAAGATCGCAGCACCAATTATATTTATAGGGTCATTTGACCCCTTGTCTGTCCACTGTTAACATAAATACCCTTATAGTCAAGGGCATTGAGCGGACTTCTCGCAACCACTTCAGCAACATGGCAAGACGGCAAATAGTCTGGTACTCGACATTATCTCAGGGATGTGTTTAATGGAATCAGAAAAAAGCACCAATCCGCCTTTACCCCAGTCTTCAGGCGTCTCCGTTGCCCAGCCGCTATCAGTAGCGGTGGTAGCGGCAAATTCGTTCCTAGTTGACTCCCACTGCACTGGCTGTTCTCTACCCAGTCTCTCCAATTCGCAAAGTCATTAAGCGTAAATGAGCAATTTGCTCAATCTCCGCCAATGCCTGCTCTAATTCCACCTCTGACGTGTTCCCCAATCGGCTGGAGAATGCCTCAAGAATGCTTTCTTTGGTATGATTCCTCACTGCAACAATGAAAGGAAAACAAAACTTGGATTTGTAGGCTTGGTTAAGCGATTGAAAGCGATCATACTCCTCAGGAGTTAGCAGATCTAGTCCAGCCCCAGCCTGCTCCTGAACCGAGGATGTACTCATGCTTGCCTTGGTTGCCAGGTCAGGGTGTGCCCGGATGAGAACCAACTTTTGCTCTAGGCTCGCCTCTTGAACCACTGCACTCATGGCTTGGTGCAGGGAGGTAATATCTGCAAAAGGGCGCTTAATCCAGGCTTTCTCAGCAACCCAAGGAGAGTGTTCAAACACCCCTCCTAAAGCTGCTACGAAGGCTTCCTGAGTCATTCTGTTGATTGAAGATAGCGATAAGCTGTTGCTCATTTAAGCTGCATTTTTGCGTTTGGACTGTCCTCACACCACTTTGCGTAACAGCTACATTGCTTCCTGTTGCTGAGACTGCCTAGAATCTTCTAATCCAAAATCCAAAATGTTATCACCGCCGATTTGCTTGCAGTTCCATTCGCCGTAAGAAGAAGTAGGCGATACCGGCAAAGATAAAGCCCAACTCAAAGCCAACATCAATGCCATAGGGGGGATTGATTAGACCAGCAATTGGGCCGACAAACTTTTCTTGGGCAGCACCCAGGTAGACACCGAATAAACCGAGCGCCAGAGAGGCGATCGCCGCCCAACCGACAGGTAATCGGCTAGGAGTATTCCAGTCCTCGACGTTATAACGTCCACGACGGAATATAAAGTGTTCAAACAAGAGAATAATCGTCCACGGGCCAAGCCAGTAGGCAATTAACAGTAAAAAGCCTTCGATTGTTCTGTCAAAATTGTTGGCAGCAGGAATAGCGATCGCGGCATAGACTAACGAACCAACAAGTGTCCAAATTGCGCGATCAACACGCTGAAAGGGACGACCCAGTACCTGAATGGAAAGACCAAGACTGTAGTCATTTGGAATATTGTTCGCTACTACACTCAGAGCCAGCAATACCTGAATAAAAGTACCAAAGCCACCTAACGGACCTACAGCGGCGGCGAGCAGCTCACCACCCCCCTTGCCATTAAAAGCGGGAACGGTTGTTAAAGCTAGACCAAGGATTTCTAGCAGCACACAAGGAATAAAGATGCCACCGAATGTTAACCAGAAAACACGGCTTGGTGAGGTATCTTCGGGCTGATTAACACTGTAGTCAGATGCATAGGAACTCCATCCGGTAGCGAAACCATAGACGGCAGCACCAAAGGACATAACGGCAGCGAACTGCGCCAGTCCCGTTACCCCTGGTGCTACAGCATGAAAATTTCGAGCCGATATGAAGAACATCAAAGAGAAGATGAACAGCATCGGAATCCAAGCGTAACGCTCATAAGCATGCACGTACTTGTAGCCGTAGATACTGACCACCGTTGTGAGCGCCGCAATGACAGCAATACCTACCCATCGAGGAATCGATCCACCACTCAGGGCGTAAATCAGTTGGCCACCAACGATCACATTGACAACTGACCAACCAAGACAAGAAGCGATGTTAAATAGGGCCATGATAATGGCACCTACCCAGCCAAATGAGAATCGTGAGATTGTCATCTGCCTCAGTCCCAGCTTTGGTCCTAGTGTGGCGAAAAAGGCGACTGGTAGGGTACCAAGGATGTTGAAGATTATGATGGAGGCAGTACCATCCCAAAACCCAAGCTTAAAGACGTTAGTAGCTAAAGCGCCTAGAGCAACTGAGGAAATTACCAGATCGGCAGAGAGCCATAGGGTAAAGTTGTCAAAGATGCGAACGTGATTGCGATTGGCTGGAGAAACTCGCTCAATCCCCCTGGTCTCAATTCCTCTTTGTTCTGTAGGTCTCTCTCCAACTCGACTGCTCATACGATTTTGGATTTTAGATTTTGGATAGGTGAGTAATACATAAACTACCAGGGGTTATGTATTCAGTTTGATTATTCCGCTACAAACCCCCCAGCTGTTGCCCTATTTCCTGCCGCAAACGATAAAGAATCGTGTTTGGCTCCACCTGATTCAGAATCTCTTTAATCACCGTGCTGGCTCCTAGTTGTCCCCAAGTGCAGCCCCTTTCCAGATAAACCTGCGCTGATTGCCCCACAACGTAAGCTCCATAGCCAGCAATTCCCGCTTGAGTCACCGCCACCCCAGCATAGGCAGATAAACTAGCGGGGTCACCACTAGCGATCGCCGCCGTATTCCCTAAACCCAAAAGCAAACTGCTACCTAACTCACCCAGCAGCAGCCCACCCGAACTCAATAGAATCGTCTTCCAAAGCTTCCCAGCCTCATAGCCAGTCATAGGTAGACCATACAGTCTGGCCAAAGAGCGAATGAGTGCTAAATCCGCTACGGCTCCTCCTATTAAATCAAGGAAGGCAATTGGATTTAGCCCTACCGCCAGAGCTTTGTACTTGGTAAATTTCCAGATCAAATCCTCCGCTGCTTTGTGGCGTAACTCAATCGTTTTGCGAGCGATCGCTGCCTCCGCCTCACGCGCTTGAACCAGAGCATTAAGAGCCAGCAGCGATCGGCCTTCTCGGTTGAGAATGCTCAGCAGTTTCTGCTTTAGTTCATCCACCTGTGGCGGTGGATTCTCCCATTCATATGTAGTTTGACCATCAGGCCATTCGACCCGCACCTCAATCGGAGCAGGCTCTGCCGCCACCAACACAATCGCATCCGGCATATTCTTAGTATGAACTCCGAACTCCGAACTCCGACTCCCCAACAGCCGTTGCAGATTTTCGGAGATAGCTTGCCGATCTGTCTCCGGATAAAGATCGATCTTGTTAAACACCAAAATCAAGGGCTTCTGAGCTTGCCGCAGTTCACAAAGTGCCTGGTACTCTACCTGCCTGATGTCACCCGACACTACAAACAAAATCAAATCAGCTTGACGCGCCACTGCCCTCGCCATTTGAGCGCGTGCCTCTCCCTCAATTTCATCTAACCCCGGTGTATCTATTAATTCCACCTGCACCTTGCCACTAGCGTTAGGCGTCCAGCGCACCGAACGGGGCCACTGCGTCACACCATTGAGCGGTCCAGTTTGCAAAATCTTCTGTCCTAGCAAGGCATTTAGTACAGCTGACTTACCGCGACTGACCAGACCAAAAGCGGCAATGCGAATGACGCCCTGGTCTAGCTTGTCTAACGTAGATGTTAAAACCTCCAGTTCGGGTTTTAGTGCTGCTTGCAGTTCTCGTTCTGAGAATCTTGGTGTCAGACGAGGGTTACGAATATGGGAATACCAAGACAGCGCTTGCCGGAGACTGGCACGAGCGCGGTTTAAGTGCGATTCTTGCTGGCGTGTATCAGTGGCTGAGGGCGTTTGAATTCCAGCAGTTGCATCGGGTTGGGGAGGGTGGCTCAAGGGTCAGACAGATAGACGGGCTATATCTCTATTTTGCTCTAATCTTAAATCGGTCAGTTTGGTTTCAGCAATTCGTGAGATTTTGTTCAAGTTTGAGCGGCAGTTGTGGTGACGCTCGATCTTTCTTTAGTAACAATAAATTTGGCCTAACTCAGCTCCATAACTTTCCTTAAGTTATAGACATCGACCGCCTTGGAATAGACGGATAGAGTGATTGTGTCCTGAGAAACGGATGCGCTCAAACCTAGTCAGATACACAGCTAGAGGTGTTGTAGTTGGCACTCACCAGCATAAACTCGCTTCTGCTCGTCAAGACTACAGGGAACTGCATCCACCACTCAGACGCTCATCCCAATGCCATCATTCACAAGGAGAATCATGCGTCGTTCCATCAATCGTGTTACCAAACTGATCGCTGCTAGCCTGCCGATTCTCGCCCTAACTTTGGGGCAAGTTGCTAAAGCTGACGCTCCTTTCGTAGCCAAGTTTAACAAAATCAGCACCTTTGCTTCAACTGTACCCACTAATGGTGACGTCAACCCCTACGGCATAGCGAAAGTGCCACACACAATGGGTTCCTTAGAAGAAGGTGATCTGTTGGTGAGTAACTTCAACAACTTCAACAATCTCCAGGGCACGGGTACGACAATCGTCAAGATTAAGCCGAACGGTCAGCAAAGTCTGTTCGCTCAAATCGACCCCAAGACAGTAACACAACAGGCTTGTCCTGGAGGCATCGGCTTGACCACAGCTCTGACTGTCTTAAAATCGGGCTGGGTGATTGTCGGTAGCTTACCTGCTACCAATGGCGTTCCAACGAATGCCCAAGCTGGATGTCTGCTGGTACTTGACAGCAATGGTCATGTGGTGAAAACGATTACCAATGGCATTAACGGTCCGTGGGATTTAACTGCCCTTGATTCAGAACCCTCCGGAGACAACGACAGCGAGCATGAAATCAAGGTCTTTGTCACGAATGTCCTCAATGGCGCTGTCAACGCGAATTTCAAGACCATTAATCAAGGCACAGTTGTGCGCTTAGATTTGAAAGTCTCCGAGCATGAAGCGCCCAGTGTCGAGTCCAGCACCGTCATTGGCACCGGCTTTGCTAACGAGATTAATAACGGTGCCCTAGTCATCGGCCCAACTGGTCTAGCCCTTGACGCTCACGAGACCCTCTTCGTGGCAGATACTCTTAATAACCGCATTGCTGCTATCCCTGACGCTATTGACCGTAAATCCCCAGTAGTTAACGGTGGAACGGATGTTTCTAGGAATGGTAGCCTCAACCAACCCTTGGGAATGGCGCTCGCACCCAATGGTGACATCCTCACGGTGAATGGCAATGATGGGAAACTGGTCGAAACCACACCCGAAGGCAAACAGGTCGGCGTTGTGCAGTTGGATGGTGTTGTGGACACCGCTGGTCTGCTACCTGGAGCAGGCAACCTCTTTAACCTGTTCGTCGATCCAGATAAAGGCATCTTCTTTGTTAACGATGGGACCAACACCCTCAACCTGTTTCACTACGACGCGGACGCTCATTAGACCCCAGTTGCATGTCTGCACAACTCGGTTCGCCAGTATCACCTTTTCTCTCTGCTCCACTGTTACTGGCGGACCCAACTATGGGGAAGAATAGCATTTTTGAAGTCAGTACACTGAAGCTTGGCTTCGGTAAAGTCAGCGCCGGTCAGATCAGCACCGCGAAAGCTTGTGCCTTTTGTAAACAAAGCAGTGACAACTCGCCATAGCGGGGTGTATCTTTTATCAACCGCAGTCTGCCAACCAACGTAAGCGCCAAGTAGCGTAACAGCAAGTGCTGCTACTAAAGCGATAGTTTTAACACCAACGGGAAGCATTTCTACAGTAGAGATAGCAACCTCCACCGAGACTATTCCTGCAACCACGGCGGCAGATGTTCCAGCGATCGCTCTAGCTCCAGCTACGGCAAGCGCAAGCGATACTGCCGCCGAAGTAACAACGGTAAAGGTAAAAGTTGCAGTGACAGTAGTCGCGATCGCAATACCGAAGGCGGCAGCCAAATTGAAAGCAACAGCAACAGCGACAGCAACAGTCAGCGCGATCACTCCTAAACCGTCTTGAATCGCGACCAGAAAAACCAGGCAAAACATGATCAAGGAAGCGACACCAGCACTAAATTTCTCAGGTTTGGTGCTGTCAAAGGCAAATGTGACTAAATAGCCAGCTAATCCTGAATGCAGCCCAGACATCCCTGCCAGTAGCCAGGAGCCAATGACCAAGCTAATCGCCCAACGGCGTTGCAGTCCTGCCCAAGCATGGCGGAAGTTGGCACCCCTAAGGATAGCATTGGAAAAATCAGCCCCACGAATGTCACAGTAGCTAAAGTTGGCTCTAGATAGGTCAAGACCTCTAAAGGAATGGCCTTGCAAATTTTGACCCGAGAAGTTCTGAATCACAAACGGCACCTGAAGCTAAGGTAATCAAACAGCCTGATTGGCGGAGCAGGACTTTGACTCCGAGCATCTCCTTTAGATAGCTTACCGATCACTGCTGTCGAGCCAACTATCATAACCTATTCTTAACCAAAATATTTTGCCTTAATACTCCAGCAAGACCTCAATTTCACTCCCTAACCTTCCTTAACTTATAGACATCGACTGCCTGGGGCGAGACCGATACATTGATGATGTCCCAATCCACCGCCGTGAAAACAGATGTATACTCCTCAGAACAAGCTCTCTGCTTGGGCGCAACTGACAAATCAGCAACTTAGCTTAGAAGCAGCACTATCTCTGCTAGTTGACGCTCAAGGCAACGTTAACCACACCCACCTCGACTCCGAAGTCAGTACCAGATTCTTACGCCACTTTGGCGACAAAAGCACCTTACCTCCGGCTATTCCCTTGCTGTTGTGGCGTGGCTGCTACTATTTGGGTAGCCCTGTAACCCTGTCACCAGAGGCGATCGCCCAACTAGGCGAACGGACTAATACCACAATCAGAATTATTCCCATTGCCGACAAGAGCTACCGCGCCTGGTTCCACAGCCAAAATCTGAATCTCAACTGTATCAGCGCCACCCCACTGGTCAACCCTTTAACTGGGGAACTGGAAGCGGAGAATATCAGTGAAACCACAGAACTTTACCTCACCAAAGCTGCTGACCAAATTGATCGGATTAAGACTCTCCTTTCTGGTGCTTTGCGTAATCGTGCCAGTGATATTCACATGGAACCGATGGCGGACGGCTTAAGAATCCGTTATCGAATTGATGGCGTGCTGCGTGATATTACAACCTTGCCTGCGGAATTGAGCCGCCGAGTGATTGTCGCCCTCAAAGTCATGTCCAATATGGATATCTCTGACAATCGCCGTCCCCAAGATGGGCGAATTGGCGAGAAATATGCTGTGGGTGCAGAAGCTGAACTGAGTATGGATATGCGCGTCAGTACCCTCCCCTGCGTTAACGGTGAAAAAGCTGTAGTTCGCCTACTGCCTAGGAAAAACCCGTTTTCCCAAATCGACAAACTTGGCTTTTCACAGCAAACGCTGCTGATTTACCAAAGCTGGTTGCAGCAGCCCCAAGGCATGATCATTCTCACTGGACCAACTGGTTCAGGTAAGACGAGTACCCTATACACCAGTCTGCAAGCTGTGGCTCAAGAACATGTGAATGTGGTGACGGTAGAAGACCCAGTGGAGTATGTCTTACCCGGCATTACTCAAACTCAGGTCCATGAAGCCGCCGGGATGACGTTTGCGGCAGGATTAAGGGCAATTCTGCGCCAAGACCCAGACGTGATTATGGTCGGTGAGATTCGGGACCATGAAACGGCAGAAACCGCTGTCCGAGCAGCACTCACCGGGCATTTGGTGTTCACGACACTGCACACAAATGATGCGGTGGGTGCGATTCCGCGACTCCGAGATATTGGTCCGGATCCTGGTCTTCTCAGTGACGCTTTGCTGGGAATTGTCGCTCAGCGCTTGGCACGTCGGGTGTGTCCTCACTGTGCTGCACCTCACACACCTAGTGATGCTGAATTACGGCTGTTAGGGCTAGAGCGCTCTCAACTAACCCAAGTCAATTTGTCAACCTGGCGCAAAGGAGTTGGCTGTGCAATGTGCTTCAATTCCGGCTATCTAGGGCGGGAAGCAATTGTGGAAGTGTTGGATATTGATGATACGGTGCGGGAGTTAATTTATGAAGGCAGCATGACTCAGCTGCACCAATATCTGCGTCAAACCAACTTTGCCTCGTTTCGCACGGCAGCGATTGAGAAAGTAACAGCTGGGTTAACTACCGTAGAAGAAGTATTGAGGATCATACCCCGTAGTGCTTTGTCTAGTAAGTCCTCATCTAAAGTTTATCCCCTGGGTGATGGAGGTGTCCGCCCTTTGGTTAGTCAGCGTGCTTAATCGCGAGACTCCTCTCCTCCAATTTATGGGCGCGCAGTTTGGCAAAGGAACCATCGGACGAGCGCTAACCGCAGTTCCAGAATCAAGTAGACAGTTTGGCAGTAGCGCACGGCAAAGCTTCGAGCGTCGAGGAGCGTGATAGCGCATATCATTGTAGGTGCAAACCCCTTAAATCATGATGCTCTCCAACCCCTGTTTCCGGACTAGGTGCAGCAACTTAAGCGCAGTACCTGTGGGGCGCTTCTGTCCGATTTCCCATTTTTGCACCGTTGATACACTTGTGTTCAAAGCCGCAGCAAACACTGCTTGACTGACACGAGATGATTCACGGATTTCCTTAATTTGATTGGGTTCTAGCGGTTCAATCGGAGGCAAGCACAGGCGGTCGAATTCACGCATTGTTACCTGATCCATCACGCCAGCCTTGTGCAGTCCCGTAACCGTTTCGTGAACGGCTTCAAGAATCGCTGATTTTTTCTTCCGCATTGCAATTTACCTCTATCAATTCCGAAGCTAACTTTACTTTTTCTAAATCCTCTGGTGTGTAAGACAAAAGTTCCGATGCCAGCATTTTCAAGGCTTCTTCTTCATCCTTGTCGATATTGCTACACTCGTTTTTCACCTATCTCATCCACGAGAATCGCTAGGAAAACGGGACACCAGGGGAAAATTATGGGAGAGGGGGTACCGAATTACTCTCGGTTTTGGCTATGGTTTTTGGGAGGAATTTAAAGAAGGTGAATTTTGGCTTTCCTTTACTGTCTTCTGGCTTACTTCTTCTAAATACCTATGGAGCTGTCCGCCCCAAAGAGTACTCCACTTCAGCGTCTTTGATCAGTCACCGTGCTTGATCGCAGTAGAAATCTGCTCATCGCTATTATCGACTATTTAACGAGAGAGGCTTTTGCTTCAATTGATCTATAGAGGGCGTTGAGCCGCTGCTGCATAACAGGGGAAACACTCGTGAAACGAATGTAGAAGCTTCCAGGCGCAGCAGATTTTTCTAGAACCTTGGCATAGATATCCTCGCTGGCTTCCGTTGGGTTCAACACCAGTAAGTTAATTTTGATATTGGCCAAAGCAGAAGGCACGAAAGCTCCTTTCACCTGGCCTAAATGAACCTCCGCTCCCCTGTTTGAAAGCTTAACCAAACTCCCCTTAAAGCTAGTGTCGTCAAGATGTTTTCCCTCTAAAACCTTGTACTGAAGCGGAATCTCTTTAGGAATGGGCAAGAATATCTCTTCTTCCTGAGGCAGAAAGAGATTATAAAATCCACCAATTCCAGAGACTTCATAAACGGTGATGGGCTGTTTAATTCCTTTCGCCTGCACCTGCTTCTGTCCGTTGATTTTTACGATTGAGCCTACATTTTTTAAGGTTTCCTCTGAAATGAGTATTTGACCGCCTGTTGTGTAAGATTCAATGCGATAAGTCAAGTTTACTGGGCTACCAATAATACTGTATTTTGTCCGTTTCTCTGAACCAATATTTCCTACCACTACAAACCCAGTGTTAATACCAATGCCCATTTGTAGCGATGGCAAGTCTAACTGCTTCATTTTCTCATTAACAGCCTCCATTGCCAACTGCATGGCACAACCACACGCAACAGCCCTAACAGCATCGTCTTCTCTTCTCACTGGGGCACCAAAGAGAACCAAAATTCCATCGCCCATGAACTCATCAATGGTTCCCTGATACCTAGTAATGACATCCGTCATGTATTCCAGGTAGATATTAAGGATTTTAACAACCTCCTCAGGAGATAATCTCTCTGAAAGGCTCGTGAATCCTCTTAAGTCGGAGGTGAGTATAGTCACCTTGCGCCGATCGCCGCCAAGCTCTAGTCTCTCAGGGCTTTCTAACAAAGTGGTCACGACCTCATCACTGAGGTAACGTCCAAACACCTGACGAATCAGTCCGTTCCTTTTTTCTAAGTCTGTGTTGGCAAAAGCCAAGTCAGCAGTGCGTTCCTTAACGCGACCTTCCAACTCCTTGGCAGTTTGACGCAGCCGACCGATGACTAAGGATAGGCCAGAGAGTCCCAACACCGAGATCCCCCCTAGCATAACAAATGTGCCACTCAAACCCGAATTGACCTTTGCTACCAGACTGTCAAGAGGCTGAGTAATCTCCCAGACTCCGACCACATCGCCCACTTCCCAGTCTTTTTTGGGGCTGTCAGGATGAGTGTTGTGACAAGCGACACAGGTAGCTTTCATCAGGCTAGCCTCCCCATATCGTAATGTGGTGTGGCCATTTTGCTTCTCAAAGCGAACAAAATCCTGATTAGGATTTTGTCTCAAAAAGGCAAGCGCCTGTCGCTCATAATCGTCCCTGGGACCTCCCCTCGCTCGTCGCCAGGGAAAGGGGTAGTCACTATATAAACGAACTGACATTTCATTGTGATTGTGTTCGCTAATGCTGTCCCCAAGCTCAATTGCGTATGTTGACGGTAGCGGAATGCCACCCTTTCGAGTTAAGTAGTCGTGGGTGACGGTAATTCCAGCAACTGTTTTAGCGTGTTCCACAGCTGTATCGCTGTAGAGGTCAATCGCATGTTGAATAGATTGGCTGTATTCTTCTGCGTTCTGGACTGCTTGTGATTCAATCAAGCTCGACGAGAGCCGAGACATATTCGACAGAGCCACCCCTACGGCAATACAGAACATAACTGTCAGCACAAGGATAGTCTGCTTGAAAAGCAGGCGGCCGAACCAGTTCCGGGTTTGAGAAATTAACTGGTACATCACCTATTTCACACAAAAGATATCTGGAAAATTAACAGCGGTACTCTTTGCCTCTATGATAATCTAGTGGCCTCGATAAATCGTGCATCGCGTACTCATAGTCTTTGCCCAGACGGTAGCGACCTAACCCACTGAAGGAGCGCTCAACCAATTAACAATGGATATTGAAAAAGCACTGGCACTTACGGATGCCTTAGTTTTTAATAGGTCAGGGGGACATTTAAGTGATCTTCAAAGAGCCATTCTTCAGGCATCCTGGTCCCTACAGCGCCAGAGTTACGATCAAATTGCCGACACCTACGGCTATTCTCCTACTTATTTAAAGCACGATGTAGGCCCCAAACTGTGGAAGCTACTATCAGAAACTCTGGGAGAAACAGTCACCAAAACGAATTTTCGGGCTGCAATAGAGCGACGGCTCAATTCTAAAGACGGACAAAATCAGGTTGAAGCACCACCCTCTCAAAAGATAGCTGGAGCAGAAACAAATCTTAAAGTTCCTGACTCTAATTCTCTAAAGTATGAGAAAGCGAGTGCTACGTCACGCCAAGATTGGGGAGAGGCAGTCGATATTAGTTTTTTCTATGGACGCAAACAAGAGCTTGCCCAGTTGCAGCAATGGATCGCTATTGATCGCTGTCGGCTTATAGCGTTGTTAGGCATGGGCGGAATGGGCAAAACCTCACTGTCGGTGAGACTGGCGCAACAGCTACAGGACCAGTTTGAGCTGGTTATTTGGCGATCGCTACGTAATGCTCCTCCCGTCCAAGAAACTCTAGCAGAACTGCTGCAATTCCTTGTGGACCAAGAAACAGCTTGGCCAGAAACAGTGGATGGTAAGATTTCGCGACTGCTGCATTACATGCGATCGCGCCGCTGTCTGCTGGTGCTTGACAACGTAGAGACGATTTTGCAAGCAGGTAGTCAGCCCAATACGTCACACGCTGCGGATCGCCGTGGCGTGGGCAACTATCGTGACGGTTATGAGGGTTATGGTGAGTTATTTAGACAGTTAGCAAGTCCCCATCAAAGCTGCTTGGTGCTGACAAGTCGAGAGAAGCCTCAAGAAATTGGGCTACTTGAAGGAGAAATGTTGCCGGTTCGCTCTTTGCAACTAAGCGGTTTGCAGAAAGTAGAGGGAAAGGAAATCTTTAGATTGAAAGGAAGTTTTCAAGGATCAGAAGACGAATGGAGCAGGCTAATCGATTTTTATTCAGGCAATCCCTTGGCGTTGAAGATTGTCTCAACGACGATTCAAAACTTATTCAACGGTAGGCTCTCTGAATTTTTAGACCAGGACGCCACCGTCTTCGGCAACATTCGTAATCTGCTAGAGCAACAGTTTGAACGCTTGTCTGAGTTTGAGAGAACAGTCATTTATTGGCTAGCGATCTATCGTGAGCCAGCTTCATTCTCCGATCTGCGAGCAGACATCTTTCCCCCCATATCACCGCAGAGTTTGATAGAGGTTCTGGAATCTCTAGAGCAGCGATCATTAATTGAGAGGAGTGCGGCACTTTTCTCGCTTCAGCCTGTAGTAATGCAATATGTCACCGATCGATTTGTTGAGCAGATTTGCAAAGAAGTCCAGACGGCAAAACTCTCCCAAAAATCACTATTTAGAAGTCATGCTCTGCTCAAGACACAGGCAAAAGACTATATTCGGGAGACTCAAGTGCGTCTCATTCTGAAGTCAGTTATAGAACACCTATCAACTGACTTAGCAGCAACCGCAGATATAACCATTGAAGATTGTCTCACTCAGCTCCTCTCAAGGCTGCGAGGTAAACCTGTATTAGAAACTGGATATGCCGGTGGAAATATCCTAAATCTACTTTGTCAACGGCAAACGTTTTTAAGTGGTTACGACTTTTCAAATCTGACTGTCTGGCAAGTCTATCTCCAGGGTGTAAATTTGCATCATGTGAATTTCGCTCACTCCGACTTGACCCATTCGGTTTTTACTGAGACGTTAGGTATCGTTTTTGGAGTTGCGTTTAGCCCGGATGGTAAGATTTTAGCAACGGGTGATGCCGAGAGTGGGCTTCGTCTTTGGCAAGTCACAACTGGGAGAAACGGGTTTGAAACCCGTCCCTACAAAATCTGTGAGGGTCATACTGGTTGGGTCTGGGCTGTTGCCTTCAGTGCTGATGGTCAAATTCTGGCAAGTTGCAGTAGTGACAAAACCATTCGCTTGTGGGACGCTAGCACAGGTCAGTGCCTCAACACTTTGCAGGGTCACACCAGTTCAGTTTGGTCTGTTGCCTTTAGTGCTGATGGTCAAACCCTAGCTAGTGGCAGCGATGACCAAACCGTGAGGCTCTGGAATGTCGGTAACAGTCAATGTCGCCAGATCTTGTCGGGTCACACAGGTAGTGTCCTCTCAGTTGCCTTTAGTGCTGATGGTCAAACCCTAGCTAGTGGCAGCGATGACCAAACCGTGAGGCTCTGGGATGTCGGTAACGGTCAATGTCGCCAGATCTTGTCGGGTCACACAGAGCATGTCTGGTCTGTCACCTTCAGCTGCAATGATGTTATGGCGAGTGGTAGCGCTGACTGCACCATCAAACTATGGTCCGTCAGCACTGGTCAATGCCTCAACACTTTGCAGGAACATACGGATCGAGTGCGGTCTGTGACTTTTAGTCCCAATGCTCAAACTTTGATTAGTGGAAGTGACGACCAGACAATAAAGCTTTGGGGTGTCAATACTGCTCAATGTCTCAACACTTTGCGAGGGCATACCAATGCAGTATTTTCGGTGGTCTTTAATGCTGATGGTCAAACCATAGCTAGCAGTAGTAGTGACCAAACGGTGAGGTTCTGGAATGTCAACACGGGCCGATGCCTCAGAACCCTGAATGGATATACCAATTCAGTATTCTCAGTTGTCTTCAGTGCTGACGGTCAATTCCTGGCTAGTGGCAGTACTGATCAAACGGTGCGACTCTGGGACGCCAGCACTGGTCAATGCCTCAATAGTTTGTTGGGGCACGGCGGTTGGGTGCGGTCAGTTGCCTTTCACCCCGCAGGGCACCTATTGGCTAGCAGCAGCACCGACCAAACGATCCGCTTGTGGTCCGTCAGCACTGGCCAATGTCTCAAAATTCTGGAAGGCCACTCCAACTGGGTTCACTCAGTCGCCTTTAGCCCAGATGGTCACACACTAGCAAGCAGTGGCGATGACCAAACGATCCGCTTATGGTCTGTCAACACTGGCCAATGCCTCAACGTTTTGCGGGGCCATACCAGTTGGGTCTGGTCAGTCACTTTCAGCCCGGATGGTCACACATTAGCAAGCAGCAGTGAGGATCAAACTGTCCGCTTATGGTCGGTCAGCACCGGCCAATGTATTCATACTTTGCCGGGTCACACCAGTCGGATCCAGTCAGTCGCCTTCAGTCCTGATGGTCAGACTCTAAGCAGTGGTAGCGGCGATCAAACTGTCCGCCTGTGGTCGGTCAGCACTGGTGAGTGTCTCAAAGTGCTGGAGGGACATAGCAACAGTGTTTGGTCTGTTGCCTTTAGCCCCAATAGTGATATTCTGGCCAGTGGTAGCTTGGACCAGACGGTGAAACTTTGGGATATCAGCACCGGCACCTGCCTCAAAACTCTATCAGTGCTGACTAATTCAATTCGGTCATCGCTCGCCTTCAATCCTATGGGCGTTCAAGGTATCCAGGCGAGTGAAGCTTATGTCAAGGCAACAGCACAGGTGAAGAGTGACATGCTAGCTAGCGGCAGTCAAGATGGGACGATTAAGATTTGGCATACGGGGACTGGGGAGTGTTTAAGAACACTAACGCCTGATCGCCCTTATAAGGGGATGAATATTACAGGCGTTACTGGTTTAACGTCAGCTCAGAAAGCGACTCTAAAGGCTTTGGGGGCAGTTGAGACTGAATGATGACCAGTCACAAAATTACCGGACGCCCCATTCGCGCATCAGATTACCGGCGACACGTCGGTAATCTGATGCTGCTTCCCTGGCATTACTACCCCTAGCTTGAGTAATTGGTACGCCCTCCATAGGGGAGAGTTGGTGGACTTTGTAGGCTCTAATAAATGTATTAAAAACCGGAATGCCAACGTCTATCAGGGACTTCTGAGCATCGAAGGCATCGTTAATGCTTCTAGGGTCAACCTTGGTGAGCAGCACTCGGTAGGGCACATTGGTAGAGGCGATCGCAACTTTGACTGTTTCGAGCAATGCCTGAAGATCCATCGGTGATGGTAGGGTAGGCAGAATGAGATAGTCTGCTGCCTGCACTACAGCAGCTAGGTTCTCAAAATTCAGGGCTGGTGGTGTGTCTATCACTACCAATTCATAGCCCATATCATGAAACAGCGATCGCAGCAGCTTAGGTGGTCCTTGAGATACCTCAAACGGCATCTCACCCCGATTTACCCACCATGTTGCTGAAGCCTGAGGGTCAGCATCCACTAATAGGGTTTTGTACTCATCAGATAAGATGGCTGCAAGATTGATACTTGTCGTTGTCTTTCCAACTCCACCTTTACCATTCATCGTGACGAGGATTTTCACACCCATTAACTCTCTAAACTAATACTATTAGTGACCTTTCAAGTATGTTAGTCGATTGCGAACATCAGCCACAGCCGAAGCAGCAGGTGAGTGTAGCACGAATTGACGCGGCAGTGGGGTTAACTGTCGTGCCCTGCGCTGGGACAGACATTGCCGGAGAGGTTGACTCTAGTAGCTTCTTGACTTGATGGTAGCTAGGGGAGTCCTATTTAGGTGGACGGCTTTTCTGTTAACGAACCGCTGAGAGCGAGTTTCCGGTGTGGCTCTGCCTCCCGGAAAACTCGCGGTGGACGCAGA
>CAXUIV010000013.1:0-21624 GCA_964250875.1 uncultured bacterium | reverse complement strand
ACCAGAGCTAAGGTCTCTCCGTCTGAGTTAGTAAACTCCACCTCGTAGGAGTGATCAGGATAACACTCAACAACTGCACCCTGCATACCGGCTTGCAGGCTAAGCTCCGGCAAATCTACCAATAACTCAACTACATCAAATTGCTTCGGTTCTTTCATAGTCACTTTCTCACATACAACGTCACCAACCTGGCAAAATCTGCTTCCGGATCCACAACCCAACCTGTACGAACGATTGCTGTCTGCCCATTCACTCCAGTAACTTCCAAATCCACCTGATAGCGCTGCCCGTGCTGATCGGCTTCTTTTGTCACTGCCTCGGCATCAAGCGCTCGAGCCTGAATCTGCTGTAACAATCCCTCATAGTTATCTCTGGTATAACCCAGTTGCTGCTCAAACACCAAAGCCTTGTTTGCACCAATCGGGTTATCAGGGTTCAGAGCATACTCGGTTAGCTTGCGGGTATCGATTACAAGGTTAGCAATCACCTCCTGAAATTTCATGGCTTAGATTATGGTGTGTCAAACTTTACTACGCGAGTGATCATTATTAGGCAAGTGGATCATTATTAAGTCAGCCAATGACTAACTCAATAATATCAGCCAGATTGAACACTCACATTATCGCAGTGTCTTCAACTTCCTCGTCAATCTCCACGTCGGACCAATCATTTATACCTACTAAACCAAGAAGCCGTCTCCAGAACTCAAACTGAAAGGTTTGCCTGTTCTTCCTCTCACTCTCTTCTAGCTCCGTCGAACTGACGTCGATTAGGTCTTCATTAAGCGCTAAAAAAGCAGTATGCCATTACCTCGCCTGCCTTCTAAAGTTCTCTTAAGAGGTATCTCAACGGTTTGATTCCTGTCCCATACCGCGATATTTTCTGTTCCTCAAAAGCTTCTTCCATCAGAACTGACTTATGGTTGAACCTTGAGTAGGGCATTTACATCACGAAACAGCTTCTGACAAAAAGGTGGAATAGGCAGTTTTCCGACTCGAATGTATTGGGCTGCTTTTTTGGCGAGACGACGTTTATCTAGCCTTTTCTGCTTTCCATCCGACTTCTTACCCATCAATGATTCAACTGTACGAATCCAATTGAAATTTTGATTCTTAGCACGAAACCGCTGTTGTTCAGCAACAAATTCTTCATAACTTATAGGCAGGAAGTTAAAATTATGAATATTCAAAAAAACCTCATTAAACGCCTCAAGTAAAACCTCGTCACTTAACATATCTTCAAATTCATATTTCTTATCCCACTCAGCGGGAGGCTCCAAAGAAATAACGTGAGGTTTTGGATCTAAATCATTCAAATTATCAATAATGTTCTTTCCTCCCTTGTCAAAGTCAACGAGAACAACTGTTGGGATCTTAATTGCCAATAGTATACTTGCATAGAAGGGTAAATTACCTCCTTCACCGCTTAAGAGCAAAACTCTATCAAAATTTATTGACTCCTGCCCAGATTCAGCTAGAGTCTTAGCGATTGCTGGGAGAATAATTGTTTCAGTTGGTCCCTCAACCAAAAAATTAATCTCACCAGCCATTAATGCATCACTAAGCCGAATACCTAGCGTATCAATAATATATTTCCAGTTATTTTGGTCATTATTGGTAATGGCGATAGTAGAACCAATTTTTTGCGCAGTACCCTTATTTGTACTAATGTTCTTATCTAAATTAGTGAATCGTTTTAGAACAACAACATTCTCTGGCTCTGCCCGATCTACAAAGACAGGAGAATGGGTAGTTACAAGAACTTGATTTCGATTACTGAGCCACTTCAGATACTTCAGAAAATCACGCTGAGCATGTGGATGTAAATGAACCTCCGGTTCTTCTATCGAAACTATAAAGGGTTTTCCATTTAGATACTGACGGTGATACTCACGTAAAACCTCAACTGATAAGACCATTGCAACCACAGAGATTAAACCTGTTCCCTTATGACCGAGAGGTAAACGAAACAAAGCTCTTTCTGCTTCATCGTCTTGCATTTCTCGCACTAAAAGATTTCCACGTGTTTCTTTATCACGGAAGTTGGGATGTAGTGTCGTTAAAAAATCAGATGAAAATGCAATTGACAAAGGTGGGGAAATTTCGTTTTCAAAGAATTTTACATAAGCTGTTAAATTATTTTCTTTTGGAGCATACCTTCGCATGAGCTTATGTAGCTCACTTTCTTTACTTAAAGCAATTGGCATCCAGTCCTTAATTAAGGTAAAAATGTTATTCTCTTTACTTGGATCGAATGCTTCCTGTAGTGTTCCTGTACGGGGACGCAGGTAGTAGATGCTTGGTATTTGGCTCTGTTCTAACTCCGTAAGAGGTCGTGAAGACTCCCCATCCTCTATTTCTGAACTGAAGTAGGATTTGCTTCTTTAGGTATATTTATCTTTCGGATGATCTTAACAGGCTGTTCACCAGCATTGTGACACAACTCCGCTTCTATAAAAGTCTCACGTGGAAATCTTTTCGTCGTGTCTGAACGGCTCCAATCATACTGCTGATCGACCTCCTTAGTTGCTTCATCGTCAAGCAATAATTGAAGAGACCTTAAAAGGTTTGATTTACCTGCATCGTTGCGTCCAATCAATATCGTTAAGGGTTGCAAGCCAAGGTTGAATTCAAGAAGCGAACGGTAATTTTTCACGTAAACCTGTGTCATTCTAATTATTTTAACAATTGATGCTACGTGATACTACTGCTCGTCTCATCACTTCTGCTTTATCTAGGAGAGTGGGCGGATGGTAGGATAAACAAAGAGGGGCAATAATTTTAGTTGGCTTTCTCAAGGCTTCTGAAGCAACATAGAACTGTCCTTGCAACTCTAGCATTTTGTTTGTTTTGCCTGCTATTTCCCCACCCAACGCGGTTAAGTAACGATATGGCACGGCGGGGATTGACCAGCAACTATCAGTTCTTCTGGCTCGTTGCCCTAGTACCACTGTTCGGTCCACTGCTTTACCTATGCCTGCGACCTGGATTATTGGTGTCTGCCACTCAGGGCGATCGCTCTTCTCAAGTCGGAATGGGAGTTTAGGTGCTTCCGTAGAGAAATTCACTAAAGCTAGAGCATTACTGGGTGAAACCAGGATTAGGAGCTTGGTTAAGTTTTACTGCCCAATTGCCTGACGTTGAGAATAGATCTCTTCTAGAAGCAGGTCGCGGAGTTCGTCGGCAATATCATCGGGAGGATTACCCG
Source organism: uncultured bacterium (assembly GCA_964250875.1). Lineage (GTDB taxonomy): Bacteria > Cyanobacteriota > Cyanobacteriia > Cyanobacteriales > Chroococcidiopsidaceae > CAXUIV01. The sequence goes on along the minus strand of CAXUIV010000013.1, from coordinate 18,417 downwards.
CAAGTGCTCGTCCAATCAACCGTTCTGCATCTCGCAATCTAGCACACCCCAGAGCAAGAACTGCCGCACTGCGATGTAAAACAGAGCGAGTAGGTTCCAGACCAAATTGATCGGCAACTAAATCAGCCGCTGCCCGTTCTTTGGCAAAAGCGGCTAGGGAAAGCTCTGTAACCGCCTCTGCATTGCCGTGTTGACGAGCCGAGACTGCCTGGTCTACTAGTTCCATTGCTTCTCGGTGAAGGGTTTCTACGTCCTGCATTTTTCAACGATGTGCGCTTTGGGAGTACTAAACTCAACGACAGCAACGTAGCCAGGAGCCACGGTATCTGAAGGGCCAATCTGCTTTAGCTTCATCTTAACTCTGGATTGAATGGAAGTTTCAGTTCCTTGACGAATGCCTGAAACTTCCAATCGAGCTTTACGTTGAAATAGAGTATCTGGATCTTTTATCGAACCCAGCCAAAAATCGAAGCCAAAGCCTTTTCCTTTGACCGACCGTTCGATAATAGTGAGGTTGGTCAGGTGAGGCATGATGAGTGCAGCGATACCATAGGCTCCATACTCGGTGGCTACTTCTTGGTCGGCATTGAATCGGCGAATGGTGTCATTGATCACATTCCACTGAAGTTCAATCTCACGGGTTTGGATGCCGTCGATTTGCATAGAAACATAATTAGGATGTCCTTGTTCGTCCAGGCAGACGGCAGCAGCGTCCGCGCAGGTAGCCCCAAATGTGATTGACCAGCCGGGACGTTCGGGTTTGTTTTGGCAAAGGTCATTCAAGTGAAGAGTTGTCATCGGGCTGCCGTCAGTCATTACGAGTAAAGCTAAAAAGTAGGATTTTTTAAGAGGACTACCTGTCCCAATTACAGCTTGATTGTTTTGAGGCGTGTGATTAAAGCTGAACGAGTCTTGTAGTCTGACTTGAGTTTTTCAAGGCGTTGGCTAAATTCAGGCAATCGTCCTTGGTGTTCTGCCAAATCACGCAGATCTTTGAGTAAAGCAGTAGCTTCATCATAGGATTTAGACTGCTTGAGTTCGATTAGCTCCACTACTCTTTTCCAAGTTTGGGCTTCTTTTGGTGCCAGTGCCTCTAACTCTTGAATTCGCTTTTTTCTTGCCGCATTGCGTTCTTCTTGTTCATACTCTGCTCTCAAAGCATCTGCGATCGCCTTTAGTTCAGATAATCGTCGCTGCCCTGGGGTGGATTGAGGTGTCTCTCGACCTGCCCCTGCCAACTCCTTCAGTCGATTGATCAATTGCAGATCAACGTGAGGTTCGCGCCGTACAAGTTTAAGCAGAAATTCTTGCCGTTCGGCTTCTGAAAGAGCAGACAGCCAGTTTTCCAACGGTGAATCTGACGGGGGATGAAGAGGACTTGCCTCAGCCGCAGCAGCGACTCGCACAGGATCGAGTTCTACCAGTTCAATGAATGCCTTAAGGGCTTGAGAAAGTTCGCCCAAATTAGGGGGAATCGCTGGCTCAACCGGATCCTCATCCAGTGCATTTCCAGCCAGGTTGGGAGCCACACGCAACCAAACCAGATACAGCAAGCGTAAATCGCCACCCAACAGCTCATCACGAAGCGGTAGCAATCGCGGCAACCAGCCCTCACCTTCGGCCCACCCCTGCATTCCTTCTTCCTCATGAATTTGAATGTCAAGGACAACATAATCGGAAGTTTGGGTAATGGTGAGAGCATGGGGAAGGTCGTAAGGCTGAAACCAAGTTGGATCAATGATCGCCTTAGGAAGCCGAAACATCAGTCGCCAGGTGCCCCAGTTGGCGATGTAGAACATCACATCAAAGTATTGGGTTAATACTTTCTCTGGATCGCTGCGAAAGTTGCCGTAGTTATAGAGAAAAATTGCCCCAGTTGGCGTGAGTTGAACCCGGATGGACAGTTCCTTGATCTCCGCCTGTTCTTGAGCGGTGAGCGGACGATCAATCCTCTGAAATTCGTAATACTGATACTCACTCATCTATAGTCTCACCCTGTTTGTTTGGAAAATGAGATAATTATATTTTGATAGAACTGGATAGGGCCATCGTCCTTCGCTCTATCCTCTGTTAAATCTTTTACCAGCAGTCTATGAAAATAGTAGCCGACCTTTGCGTGTTAAACAGCAGAAGTCTTAACAGCACTACGTGACACGACTGCTCGTCTCATCACCTCTCGTTCATCCAAGGGAGTGGGTGGATGGTAGGATAAACAGAGAGGAGCAAGAATTTTGGTTGGCTTCGTCAAGGCTTCTGAAGCAACATAGAACTGTCCTTGCTCCAGTTGGGCAACATCCTGTTCACTGCCACCCCGTTGACTCAGTTGCGCTTGAATGACTTCAATGGCAGCTGGTGAGTTAACCCTGCCGTAAAACTGGGTGGAGCAGTTGGCAATAATGCTATGGGCAATACTTTTAGGCTCTTGGGTAGCAAAGATGAGTCCAAGTCCGTATTTACGGGCCTGAGCAGCTAGACGAACTATACTGGCTTTGCAAGCGGTAGAACTGGCAGAGGGAACAAAGTCTTTCGCCTCGTCAATGACTAGCAAACCCCTTAACGGTCTATTGACGGGTGATGGATTTTTCTTGATCCAGGTAAAGAGGGTCATTGCCAACTGATTGAGAAATTGCTGTTGGGCGTTGAGACCAGGAAGACCAATAAAATTGATGATCGAAATGTGCGTTTTACCAGCGCTGCTCAGTCCAAGCAGGATGGCTGGATCTAGAGCTGACCCAGTTTGACGCAGCAATGGATTATTCGCCATCTCAGCATTTAACAGATCGGCAATTTCTCTGCCTCTTTTCTCAGCATTGCCAATTCCTCCTCCTGCCTCCGACGGCAGTTCGGTGAGAAACAACGCAAATTCCTCTAGACTACCACCACCTTTTTTAGCAAAGTACTCCAAGGCGCTTCTGAGAACTCCCTGCCTGATTTTTGCCGTTGCTGACTTGCCCGACGCCACAATCTCTTGCAGACTGTCACGCGCCATGTCGATCGCCTGATTCAGTTCGTCCCGGTCGCCAGCAACAGCCGCAAAATCTGGTAAAGGCTTGAGGCTTAATGGGTTCCCGGCTTCACGTCCGGGAGTCCACACTAAAACTTGAGTGCTTTGATGATATCGTTCTGCCTTTTGTCTGTCTTTGTCCTGCCAAAACCCAGGAGGAGTCGGCCAGCGATCGCCCATTCGCGCCAAGTCATTCGCGCTATCAATTACGATCGCTGGAACACCCATTATGGCAGCTTCTTCTACAATCCGCCGCACCAAAACTGTTTTACCAGCGCCGCTTCCAGCCAGGACAACCGCATGTTTTGCTAAATCTGCTAACCGAATTGCGACTGACTCTTGGGTCTGTTGACCAATTAAACGTGTACCAACAGGTAAGTCGCCGGATAGTTTTGAAGTGGCATTGGCACCAGGCGCTACTTTTTCACCGCTGCTTGAAGTACCGCTAACTTTTGAAGGTATAGGAGTCGGACGTGGTGCAGCAGGACTACTGCCCTGTGCATCCTTGGCAGTATCCTCAAACAGCCAAGCTGCTACTTCTTGCATCAATGGCAATTGAGATACGGGGCGTCGGTGCTGTAACCACTGTTCAAAATTTGGTTGCTTCTGCTTAAGTTCATGCAGCGCTGCGATTGTGCGGAGTTCATCGTCTGAGGGATGTTTGAGCAAGCCACCTGCGTCCTGAAATTTCTTAGTAAGCTGTTGAGTCACGGCTCCGCTGGGAATGGTATTAGTTCGTACAATCAATAACCGGCGAAAACTTAAAGAGCGATCAATTCCTGATGCCGTCATCGCTGCCTTCAAGCGATTTTGATAGGCGTTAGCATGGCTTCGCTGCAACGCTCTCAAGCAAAGATGCTTCTCGCGATCGCCCTCGCTGTGAAAAACTAAGCGTACTCGTGCGTGCAGTGATGGATAGCTTGAACGAGTGCGTCGCTCTATCTCTACATTCACATCTATTGAATCCGAGGTTGGGTTTTCTTTGATGAGGCAATAGCAGGCTGTTTGTAATAGAACACCCAGCTTCTCATCCTCATCTTGTTCATTTAATAAGTCAGCCGTCTTTACTCTTTGCTTGATCGTTGCAAAATCCCGATCAAGTTCAACAGTAAAATGAGAAAGATCCGATTCAACCTCAATTGAAAACGAATGTAATTCTTCAATCGAACCATTCTTTAAACACTGCTCTCGGTGTTTATCGCAACGCTGTAGAATTCTTCTTGGCAATTGTTCTCTTGCTGCATCGAAGAACTCAGTGGCGAACGGATAGGTGGAATATGGAGAGACATATCCAACTTTTTTATAAGACTGCTGTAGACGCAATGCTACAATTTCTTCAGCAACACTCTGTTTCAAAATAGGGCCAAGGAAGATTTCATCTCGAAAACGATCCTTAAATGACTGCACGACATGACTCTTAAGGATTGACCAAGTATCTGGTAAGCAGGAGACAAGAATTAAAGTTTGATGCGTCTTATCCCGCAATGCCATTAATCCACCACCAATTCCCTCAATAATAGATTTGGATAAACGCTGTTCATCAGAGTTGGGATTCCTGTCTGTACCACCACCAAGGTGATGCTGAGTCACAATCGAGTCAAGCTGATCCAGCGCCAGGAGAGATGGTCCTCTCAAGCTCATGAGCCAGGATAATCCTTCAACAATCCCAACACTACTCATTGAGGCACGGGAGAAGCCGAACTTAGTTTTATCTTCCCTTTCAATTTCAAGTCCTTGAAGCCAGCAAGACCCCGCATTAAAGACATCAATATCGTTTGAGTTCAGCAGCAGTACAGCGCGAATGACATCTTGAAATTTCGTTGTTGCTTGCCGATCTTTCTGAGACAACGCTTGCAGAATAAATCTTATTGCCTTCACTAGAGTTTCAAGTGGTTCTTCAGCTAACTGCTCAGGTAGAACGGAACGACCGACAAATGAGAGCAGACTCACAATCAGCCTCTGAAACTGTGAAACTCCATCTGGCTCAGGCTGCTGAAGTGATGTAATGTAGCCCTGCAAAAGGGATTCCCAGAATTCACGCACGTCCGTCATATCAGCTAAGACAAACCCAAACCCGTGAGAGACTGCGTGTTGTCTCATCGCTGCCAGTAGATGAGTTTTGCCTGCTCCTGCCGACCCCACTATGACCATACCAAGAGGGGAATTGGAACCGTCGGAGCGAGCAAGCCGTTCTAACTCACAGGCAATCTTTTCCCGTTCTGCTCTATGCAAATGGCCCACATCGTGAGCCAAATCGCCCCATACACCCTTGACGTGCATTGTCCAGTCAAAGTCAGCTGCTCTGAGTCCTTGTAAAGCTGGTTGCTCTGACATAGTCATCTCTTCTGAACGATGTGATGCTTGTAACCGTCAATATCAACGGCAGCTTGTTCATCCTCCGGAGTGATTGCCGTTGGGTCCTCTAAAGGCATGAGGATTAATTCACCCGCAAGCTGCATTTGTCGGAGTGTTATATCAATCTCTGCTGTGGTGAATTTTAGCTGTTGGCGTAACTCTGATAATCGTACTCCAACTCCAGAGCCTTTACTGGCAGTGTCATTGGCAATCTTCATGTAAGCCTGACGAATTTCCTCTATATTGTTTGATATATCGTTTGAAGTTGGCACCTCTATTTTTGCACCCACACCCTCAGCAGTTGAGGCTGCTTCATCAGCTGAATGAGCTGTGGCGCTGGCAGGACGCAAAAAGCTCGATAGTGAGACATGATGGGACTGTAAGTGCTTGCCAAGCATCAACAGCAGCTCCTGCAAAATAGGAGATGAGGAGGGGGTTTTTGCTAACTCCACGTCAAAATTCTCGACAGCCCAATCCCACGCCCGATCAGTCAGCACCAGATGCTGTGACCGACCTCGTCGCTCAAGCTGAATCAAACCGGCATCTACAAGAGATTTTCGTTCAGCAGGCTTTAATTCAGGTTTCGCTTTAGACATGGCTGGCTCTTCTCCTGTTATCAGAAGATTCCATAGCAAAAGAGCTTGTCCCGGCTTTGCTTGAATCACTGTCATCTCTCACCTCTGTTTAATTGCTGGCGACGAAACCTTACCACATCCCGAATTTTCTCGACGGCAATCTCGATGTCTGACACAACTTCATGGTGGGGTAGCCTCAAAACAACGTAGTCACTAATCAACAGCTCATAATCCCGATTTCGGTCTGCACTGAAGGTCAAGCGATCGCTGTGGTGCTTATAGCCATCTATTTCAACAACTACCTTGCCTTCTGTCCACAGAAGATCCACTAGGTACAGGCTGTCACGGACTGTCTTTACACTTTGGTTGAACCAAAATAGGGTTGCTAGCTCATCGTCTCTTGATAGGCGATCAGCTAATTTTCGCTCGCCAGGGCTTTCGGAATGAGGCTTACCCTGATGCCAGACAAAATGCTGGGGTTTCTCGTTTGTGACCTCGGTAGAGAGCGATGGTGACGCAGGAGCGATCTCAACTGCACCATATAAAATTGAAGCTAATGCCTCGTGGTCTGCAAGATCAGTAGGAATTAACACTGCGACGCGAGATCCGGACTCTTGCGCAATCCAATTAGCGGCTTTGGCAAAGCCGAAAAGCCGAAATTCTGGCTGGAAGTCTTTGACCGCAAGGATGATAGCTAACTTGTCTGGACCAATCGTAAGTGCAAGTTGAGACAAGTGAAGGGAATTGGAGAACTTGCTCGGTAGTGGCAACCGACCCAACTCGCAGGCGTGGACTGCGGCTTTGGCCCAAGGCCCACAAATTCCGGTCTGAGACTGACTACGAATTCTTTGCTCAAGGGTAATCTCAGCCGCTGCTAAGAGATTCTCCTGACCATACCAAGAGGGCCAAATTGCACGGCTGGCTTTCGCTATGGCTGTGAGAGTATCTGTAACAATTGCTGAATCGTCAGGCAGTTGATCCCAAGCCTGAGCTACGACCTTTAAAGCGATTGGGTCTACCTGGGAGTCAAGCCAAGTTAAGGTTCCCATAACATCACTGCATAGGAAAGTTCTAACATCTCCTCTGGGAATTTGAGCTAGGGATTCAATACCCACTAGATATTACCTTCATTACGTATCACCGCAATTGCTTGAATAAATCCATGAGTTTTCGCTTGCGGATATGAATGGATTGGATGTGACTGAAATAAGTTGTCCAACCCGCCTCCTGCCCAGATTGGACATACGCCGCCTTGACCTCTTGTAACCATCGCACCGCTTCCTGGTAGCGATCAGCTTTCCCCTGCTCCATAATCGGTTCTGCCCGTTTGCGAGCGGCTTCAATCACCCAATCTGGGTGAGTGGATGCTGCTGCCTGCATGACGCGATGCACCAACTCGGAGCGGTAGTAATTGTCGGATCGCACCGCTTGAATGGCATCATCTAGCAACCCTTCATCCAGAAAAATGTCCACCTTTGCGTCCCTGGCTCTCCATTCCTGAGACTGGCGTAAGGCTTTCAGTAAATCTGGTTTAATGCTGTCCCACCTATCGGCAGCGAGATGCGAGACGAGTTGATAGTCCGAGAAACTGGGTTGAATCTGAAAGGCAAGAATGCTGGCATGTAGAGCCGTTTCATGATCGCCTAACCCTTCTGCGAGTTCACTTGTCCAACTTGCTAAATCGTAGCGGCAATTCCCAGGTAGGGGCAGTCCAGCCTGAGCGATCGCTAAGGCTTCAGACAAATGATTCTGCTCTCGCAAGGTTTTTGCTAGGGCAAACGCCTCTTCAGCAGTTGACATTCGCGATCGCGCAGCTTCCATCACTTCGTCAAGGTTGCCGATCTCCGCTAATCGCGTTAGATATTGCAACATCAATCCTTCCGCTTGAGCCAGGTTTAAATACTCCGTCTGCCGTCCTTGCCGATCTAATATTTGCAGCCGAATCAATGCCAAATCTTGAGCAAAGGGGGTATTCAACCGTTCTGGATCAGAATAACGACTTCCTTGCAATGCCCGTTGCAGATCTGGATCAGTCCAACCTTGCTGCAACGCTGCCAAGCTCATCGAAAAATCTCCACCCAGGGCATCTTGCCATTCTTCCAACATCACTCGCAAATCCACAACTGCGGGTGGCGAAAGTTCAGCGCTCAAAATGGCTTCTGTCCAGGCTTCATCCAGCGACTCGGTGATCGGAAAAGAATCACCTCCATAATCGCTGATATCATCCCATTCATCCACACAGGCTTCACTAACCGCCTCTAAAATTGCAATTGCACTATTGCCATCTTCACTCCTAGCAAATGCTTGTGCTTTTTCAATGACGCCCATCAACTGCTCGGTAAATGGATCATCCTCATCGCCATCCTCCAGCGATCGCACGCCTTCTCGTAAGATATGTTTCACCTGCCGCCGAAAGGGGGCCACATCCAGAGTTGTCCTACGGCGTGTATGCACCTGCGTTGGCGGGACCGGATTAGACATCAGCATCACTTGGCGATCAACGGCATCAATGAGTTCCGGTTGCTCTTCCACCAGGGCTTGCACCAATCGCTGTGTTTGTGAGTGATCCAATCGATCTAACAATTGCGGTAGCGTTGGTCGAAGTTCAAGACGATCCGGTTGCCGGATCCAGGTCAATGCCGCTGCCACGATATGTTTACACCAGCCTTCATAGTCATAGGGACAGGTGCAGATAGCCGCAGTAATGCCACCGGCATCAAACTGAAGACTGACATGATAGGGAGCGACTTCACTACCTTCCACCTCGGCGTGAATAGTATTACCCCGCTGCACCAGATCAATCACGGCTCCTTGGTGGTAGTAATTTTCTCCCTTGTGAAAGGAGTTGTCGGTGGCGTTATGCTGAATGGTTGTTTCAGAAATGGGTAGTGCCATGTTCAATTTTGCCTTTGCTTGAACGCGATTACACATGAGCTACCCGCTTCTCAGAGCAACTAGGTCTTCATTAAGACCTTGACGAAAGTATTCTAGTCTTTTAGTTTTACTGAGATCAATTATGTTAAGTGTATTCATTGTGAATGGAAAGAGCAGAGGGGATTGAGAGACAGTTCTAAGATTTCCGGCGGATGTATTGTTTGCTAATAGGACTGCCTCAACAAGCCATGTTCTCAGCTGCTGATCTTCTACAAAAAGAGACCGTGTAGCACGGTAGATTCCTTTTTCTGCTGTATCCTGTAGAACTCCCCAATCAACAAAGACTCGCAACACCCGTCTAGCTGCACGCGCTACAGTCTCACGTTCACCCAGTTGCTCGCGCAATCTTCTTTGTACTTGAGCTGCTGAAACAGATCCTTGAAGTCGTAATAATCGCCCTACGACTTCAGCAACCGTGCCAAAAAAGGGATAGCTGGCAGCAGTCATCCCCCAATGGATAGACAAATGAGTTTCGGCTGGTAGTCTTCGTAAATGCTCTAATCCTTCGTCCTTAAGAGATTCGAGCGGCTGAGGAACAGATACCCAAACTTTGAGCAGAATATAAATCGTATTCCTACGGTTTCCATATTTGCCCGTGTTGCTTACTGAGAGTTTATCTTTTAGTAGCCCATCAAGAGCAACATGAATCTGCTCACGACTGTTCCCTTCCAGTAGAAGCTGGGCTGTTTGCTCTAACCATTCCAACTGGATGCGCTGACTGAAGCCAACTGACGGGCGCTTACTCATGTGTTTGAGCATCGAATCTGAATCAAGGGAACAATCAACTCCTCAATAGACATACCACCATGTCCAACAATTTTCTCTCCTTTGGAGACAAAAGCGGTCCTACCAGGGGCAAAAAGCGGTAAGTAATCTCTTGGCAGTCCGTTGGGTGTCCAATCTAAGACATTAGAGAACGTCTCTTTAACTTGTTGTCTTAAGGTTTCGCTATTGTAAACCCTAACTCGTTCCCCGCGCAGGTCGGCGATCGCCTTTTCTAACGGGCTACCAATCCCGGTTGCTTCAATGTTTCCGTGGTCAGAGGTCGAAAAGATTGTAAAGTTTTGCTTTAATAACAAATTAATCGTTTCCTGAATAAAGTTACTCTCTGCCCAGTAATAAACTTGCTTGTGGAAACCAGCAGTTCCGTCCATAGCATGATGCATTCGGTCGTCAATCGAATTCACGACTAACCCTAAAACCCGAAGTTTAGACTGCGCAACGAGTTCCTCAACCCTTGAAAGGCTCCCTTCCCCTAATGCCTTGGCATAGGCAACTGCTGTTTTGCTAATTCCTTGCTCAACCCAAAATTGCTGCCACAATGCTTCTTCCTTGTAGGTGGAACCGATGCTGTTGGGGAAACTGGATGGGCATTTTGCGGAAAACAGACCTTGCCGGGAAACAGAGGTAATGGTGGGAAGCCAAGCGAATACAGCAGACTCCTGAAATTGTAGACTGGGGCTTGCCTTCTGAATCACATTCCGCAGGACGATCCATTGGTCAAACGCCATACCGTCAAGGACTAACAATGCAACCTTTTACTGTCCGTTCGCTAATTTCTCTCTCCTCCTCAAAATCAGTGAACGGACAGATAGAATGTTTGTGCCTTCTTTCACCAAGTCCGCGTAACTCACATTCCAGAGATGTGCCCAATCCAGGGCCAAACCTAGGGCAAATGCTGTTTGGTTGTGCATTCCAGTGCGATCCGGAAGTTCCAGCCTTTGCAGCCAGCGCTGCAAGTTGTTTGCCACCAATGTCTCTAGCGGTTCTAGTACCGATAGCCATCCCTTCGCTTGCGAACTACCCCATTCGTGCAATTCTGCTGCGGGTTGCAACAACCACACCAAACCATAGGAACATTCTGAAGTTGATGAGACTAGCTACGGAAGTTTTGCAAATACAGCATTTGAAACACTTTCACCTTTTCCCCAACTCAACTGCAAGCCTATATGCCTATCCAAAAAGTATTAGGAGGTACATATAAAACCAGCAAAAAAGTCCTTAAGTGAACGCGTATTGGTTTACCCTACCTGTTTATAAGTTGAGGGGCGCACTCAGGGCGAGCGCACGTGCGTTCGCCCTGAGTGCGGAATGTCTGCTTTAACACAGCCAAAAACACTTTCTATTGTTTCAACTTTCAGCATTAATAAGCCATCTACTATTTTGAGCATCCCATACTAGCGAGAGGCGTAGAGTTGCTGAGGAAGGTCGGTTTTTGGTTTCTTTCATTAAGTATTGCAAGTAAACATCTATTGTAGCCGACTTATTATTTTTTGATACCCGAGTAACTCTATTAACATTTATTTGTCCAACTGACTTCCACCGATCCCTATAAGAACTGTAACCATTTGGCATGAGAGTTTTATTACTTTTAAATTTAGGAGATAGACGACTCCAAGCTGCCAAATATTGATGGTTGTTAATATCTGAGTAGTAATCTTTAACAAACTGTTCTGGTGGACTACTTAAAACAGACAATGGCCACTTCCCAGTTAATGCCCAGCCTTCAAGCGAGTCCCACCAACTCCACCCACCATTAATTAATTTAGCAGGCATGGTTTCTCCTAAGACAGGGCGGATAAACCATATAAGTGGCAGTATGATTACTGCTGCTTGATACCATCCTTTACGAATCTGCCATCGTCTCCTTAACGCATTACTAAGCAATCTTTCCAGTCGTTGCGTTCCTTCGTCAACAAAACTCACTATTCCAATTAGCGCATCACCAAATAGGTAGATGCTAGGTAGTAGTTGGAGGTTCTGCCTTCGCATATGTTGTGTTATCAAGTACTCAATTAAGAGTAAAAATCTTACCAGTAATTGAACGCAGATGAGAAGCACTTGTGATGTTTTGGCAAGCAGCCAGGGAAATCCTCGCCAAAAAAGCCAGGATAAAGAGGGCATTAACAGTAGCAAAACTATCGTAGCCCGCCACGGCATGGGGATGATTATAAGTAGCTTCCAAATAGAACGAATCATGTTATCTAGAAAATTAACACGAAAGTTTACCGGCTATTTTTTCCATTGAATCTAACAAGCTATTCATCGGGTGCATCCCACCTTTGCAAGTTCACAGATTGTGTGAATTTTTAGACCTCGCTGAAAGGCTGATAGGAGCAGGTTTCAGTCTCTAAGCATTTGTACTCATGGCACAACTGGGATGCACCCCTATTCATCCTCGTCCCAACTGAATTCAGGAGGTACAGAGTCCGAGGTAATATTTCTTTGTTCGTCTGTTTCTGAGATTGGTGCTTGAACTTCTGTATCAGTTGTAGAACCACTTTCTAGAGCTGGTGTATATTGTTCGGTAATGGTAATTAAACCTCGCAATACACGTTTGCCAACTTCATTAATCTGCGAACTTTCCAGTGCATCTGCCTCCAACATCATCTTCAGCATACGCATTTGATTCTCTCTGTCAAGTTGCTTTTGGCTGTTGATTTGTTCTGCTATTAATGCAACATCTTGGGGATTTTGTGCTAGTTGCATTGCCAGCAATTGCCAGTTACCTGCCTGTAGCAACGGAGTATAAAATTCTAGCTTTACCTTCATCCGCTCAAGCTCAAATTGCTCTTGCAATTTCTGACGCTCCATCTCAAATAGTTGACGCTGCATCTCCAAACTTTGCGCTTCTCGTTCAACTTTTTTCTGGCTTTCAATTTTCTTTGCTTGCATTGCAGTTGTATCATCGATACGTTTTTTCTCACGTATTCTGTCACGTATTTCTTGCTCTAAAGAAAGTGTAAGTACGAAACGGTTAACCTTGAAGCCTTCATCATATATAGCTCTTTTCACGCAATTACTTATATCATGCTCTGCATCTGCACTATCTTCAACTTGGTAATTGCGGCTAACACTCCGCATAACTTCTTCCATTAGCGGTTCTAGAAATCGCTGAACATCAGTTACTCCTCGGCTAACAATCTTTTCTGGATCTTCCACCGAACAAATAAACTTAAGTTCTGCATGAAAATCAAAAGCATCTGTAGCACAAGGTAGCTTGAATCGGAAAACTAGAGGATGTTCAGTTAAGTCTATTTTGTAGAGGAGGTTATATTTCCCCCATAACATTTCTCCTCTAGTGATTCCTCTTTGACCTTGCATAATAGTGAGTAATGGTTGTCCCTCACCTGAAAAAACAAGTGCAACCCCTGGTTCTGGAACTGGACGTTGTTGAAGTAGCCGGAAACGAGTAATTTCTTCTTTGTTAAGAATAGGATTGTATGCGCCAGTCATTGTGTTATCTCCAGTGCTAAAGGTTTAGATGTTTTTTGATTTTTGAGAGAATCTTCTTGGCAGCTTTTGACTGTTCCAATATTTCCCATTTTTCAAGTTTTTTAACAATTCGGTTTCTTTCCCTCTCACTTCCTCGAGCAGTTAATTTGAAGATGATGAGTCCTACAGTTGGAAAGAGGTGATGATCTTTTTCTACAAGTTCAAGCCAGTTGTGAATCTCCTTAAAGACCTGCTCTCGAAATAGTTTCTCATTTAAAGCCCGTTGTAGTAAGCAGACAATAATATCTTCATAACGCCGTAACTCCTCTACGCCATTTGCTTTTTCACTACGTGTGTTTTCTTCCCAAGCCAGCCAAAGTAATATAGCTAAATTTTTTTGATTTGATTCTGCCGGAGCTTTTGTCTTAAATATAAAAAGTACAAAAATATACAAGCCAAATAAACGAGCTATTTTTTGGCGCTCTGTGTCTTTGGTAGTATCTTTATTTTCTGCTATTAGTAATTCGGTTGTGAAAGCTAAATTACTACCAATATCGCCATCTTGAGAGTTGGTTAAGCCACCTTTTGCTTTGATTTCTTGTGTCCATACTAGAAGTGCCTTCAAAACGTCAAAATACTGTCCGGCTCGAAAAAGACAAGCTACTGCAAGGGCTGCTGTTGAAAAGAATAATTCTCTATCTACCTGTTCTTTAGCTAACATTTTTCTTCAGATGTCGCTATCATCAATAGCTTTCGGAGTGTAGTCTCAGGAAACCGTAGGCCATAAGCCCAGTAGGCAAACGTAGCTGTCCAACATAAATCTCGGTTGTCTACAGTTCTCCAGTAATCCAGTAACATTAATACCTGCGGGGCAAGGTCACCTTCATATACGGGAATAATCAACGCTTGCGCTACTAGCGCTTTCACATATTGTTGCTTACATTCTCCCCAAGGCAACAACACTTTTTCACATACAAAACTAAAACTATACTTGCTCAGTTCACCAACTGTCTCGGCTGCTCTTCTCTGCCCATCAAAATCAAGATTTAATCCTAGTTCATATAACCATTTAAGGAGTGGTTCACGTAAGCGGTCGTACTCGTGCCAAACATAAGATAGAATCGCTGAGCGAAATTGATGATTATCCAGTTCAATCCGTTCAACCGGACTAGAACCAAACTCAGTATCTTCAAAACCCTGAATTAATTTCGCCTTAACTTCTTTTACGCGTTGACTGCGTGTTTTGTGAAATAATGGCTCAGAATCAGTTTCTCTCTCCTTCTCCTTGCCCATTTCTTTTTCTTTCTCTGATGGTGGCTTCATGGCAGATTCTAAATCCTGACTAGCCTGGAGAACTGCTTGATATTTACCGCCATTGAGAACTGCTAAAGCGATCATGAAAACGCGCTGGCTTAAGTCTTGGTGTTCTTCAAACCAAGATTCAACTTGTTCTTTGACCCGCCGAACGTCAAAACTTGCCAAGACTTGCTCGATCTCATCACCATTTCTAATGCCATTGGCAATATGTTTTGCCAAATTGTCTATCTCATGAGGCAATCGCTGATAATTGAGCAGTTCACGTACAGAGTCTTTCTGGGTGAAAGTGTAGCAACTATCGAGTATGGTTTGGTCTTTTAAATACCACGCCAGATGTTTCTTTAGTAGTGTTTCAGTTGTCGGCAAGTTTTTCCATTTAACAATATACTCGCCCAAGTGGTCTTGGGATAGCCGCACATGACTGTCTATAGTGATGACGAGATAACTATTCTGTTTAATAAACTGCTGGCTTAGACTATTCAATAAGTAGTTACTAAGTTTTCCAGAACTAGCTGGTGCAAGGTAGGCATTTTTTGCTTCAGATTGAAATGAACTAAAATCTTTTTCACTTGGATCGATTACTAAAATATTCTCACCTTGTAGAACTGAAAGCAGCAGATGAATTGCAGTCGCTTCTTTACCAACTTTTGCATCTCCCCATAAGATTAGTATTTGCTTTTCCATTAATATGCGCTTTGCTTGAACATAGCTGTCTGTCTGAACATAGACACTGCTGATTTTTTCAATAAGTTTCGGTGATATTTGTCCTGCTACATATTTCTCAAAACTGCGTCTGCTTGAATCCGTACTCCATTTGGTCTGATTAACACCTACTACATCGCCTGCAATATCTACTTGCTCTGCAAAATAGGCGCCACCGCTACGGGCGTCAATGAAAAAATTTGCAGCTCCTAGCCCTTGAAATAATTCATTAATGTTATCGGCTATACCTTTATCTCGTAAGTTCTTGAAAAAGTCTTCTTTTGAACTGTCGCGATTAGGTTCTTCAGGCCCTTTACTTTTAGGAGTTTGATTCTGCTTCTCAGCTCCTTGTTTTGGTGTCTCAGCAGTTTGCTCTTTTGATTGTAGATTTTGTTCGGGATTATCTGTCATTGGCTTAACTTCTTTTCATATTTTCAGCAAGATAAAATCTGATACATAACATGCACTCCTGTAATTGCTCGATCTTTCAGGATATTTCTTTAGAAAAAACTGTAAGCTTTATTCACCAAACTTTTGCTGACTTCCTCCAACCACATCTCCATTGATATGAACTGAGCCAGATCCAAAGTAGACACCCCCACTCCGCTGGTCTTTAGTAATAGAGACTTGGTTATATGTGTGACCTGCAACCTTAACAGGTTCGATTCCCCAGCCGTAGCGTGCGACTGCAATGTCGAGTGCAAATCGAAAGGGTCTTTCCGGCTGGTCAAGTTGAGCGCGACCAGCAGCAACTGCTTGCTCAAACGACAAAAGCCCTTCTTCTGTCCGCCCAACTCCTTCTGGTACCAACTCAGGTAGGCTCTTACTGTAGGCAAGGCCAGTACACTCAATTGCGACGTAGGCATCGTCATCGATTAGTCTTTTCAGCACTTCAGAGTTTTCGAGTGAACTATGCCTGAAGAGTTCTCGCTCACGTCCGAAGGCATCCCACTCGGTTCGCTGATAGCTAAGTGAAACCGCTGCTAGTGCATGACCCTCAATCACAATCAGCAGTGGTAGCAAATCGTTACCTAAACACAGTCCACAGAAAAGTGCTGCTAAATCGAGACAGGTGCCTTCCCCTGGAGCATTTAGGATCTCTGCTGGTGTGCGTATCCGTTGCTTAGCAGCCAAGGGATGATACTTCTCTGGAGCGTATCGCACCTTTTTCTCGACCAAAGCTTTGTAGATAACTTCGACTAGCTGACGGTGCCCCTGGCTTCGTGCGATGTCTACTCGACTTTTAGGCAGCCTGAGCAACTCAGCCGCTTGATCGGTAACGTAGCGGGCTAGACCTTTATCGTCAACCTTAGACCATTCCCATTCCATCAAACTCTTTCCTGCAACTCTTAGTTAGTAAACTCATTTCACGACTTCAAACAGATCGTGCAAAGGCATTGGAGCTAAAGACCCAGACTTGCGCGATCGCACTTCTAATCGGTATAACCCTGGTGCGAGATTGTCGAGAGTCAGCATCCATTGATTGGCCTGTTCTTGGAACTCGGCCTCGAAAGGAGTTCCATCTCCCATAACGGGTTCGATACGCGCTTTAAGTACTCCAGGATCATCTCTTAAGTTAACGAGTTTGGCGCGTAGTTCAACTGGCTCACTTGCAAGGTATAGATCATCGAGATTAAGACTGATAGCTGCCTGTTTTGCCACCTCCTTGCTAAGTTCAGGGCCGCGAATTGCCTTCAAGTTTGGAATTTGCATTTGCTTAAGGCGATCACGTAAATCATTCAATACTGGAGAGCTATTCTGTAATGAACTGTGGCGCTCTGCGATAAAGGTTTCGCGGTACTCATTGGAGAGTTCAATCGGAATGGCTGATAAGCGGGGTACAGTTCCATCTCCTTCCCTCAAAACAGGATCGAGTCCTGCTGGCAGTTCCGGGCTAACTGTCAGTTTTCCATCAGATAGTTCAGCAGATTGGAGAGTGTCTTGCCGGATACCAATCACTGGTATTGTTTTGTATCCCGACTCTCGGTACTGGATATTATTCAAATGTGCGGTTACAGCCGTCTCAATCTCTCGATGGAACGTTAGTGCCTGTTCGGCTCGCTTTTTCACCACGTTGGGTATACCTTCTGTTTCTGCCACTCGCTGGTACTTTCCAGCAACGTCAATCATTTCGTAGATTGGCAGCAGTTGATAAACTGAGTTAAATGAACGCACTACCTCAGTTAGATTAACAAATATATTTTTGTATCCGTTTGCCAGGTAGTTGACCGCAGTTACCGCTCCTCTATATGGAGTACCAAAGGTTACTAAAACTCGGCAGTCTGACCATCCATCTAAAACTTCTAAATAATAACGGGAGATCAGTCCCCCCATACTGTGTGCTAATAGGATTGCTTTCGCGTCTTTTGCACCACTGTATTCTCGCCACTGCGGTAGACGTCGATCAATCAGATTTTTTAATAATCGAGCACTAACTCGGTTATCACGACGCCAGTCGTAGGGAAACTCGAAAAAGTTTGCCGCACGGTCATCATAGACATTTCCTTTAATCACCTTAAAGTTGTCAGTAACCAAATGCAAGATCGCTGAGTAACCGTCGATCTTGACCAATCCTGGAATCAAATGAGCATCTGCGATCAAACGAGTTGCCCTAATACCATCCCCCAAATCATCGATCTCAGGGTCATCTTCATCTAGCTTGAGTTTCCCGAATGCAGCTCCCAAGTCAGTAAGCGCACTCCATGCTGCCTGACCTGAAATCGCCCAAACATCTCTACTGTCTTTCTGTAGAACACTGCCCATTATTCCGGGTAAGATCACCACGAAATCTCGCAAACGTTCTTTTACCATTTGGCGCAAACCCCTCAGTCCCTCAGTTCTATCATCGGTAGCCGCATATCTTAGCGCTTTAGCAAGTTATCTGCTCCACCATCGACATCAGTAACATCCAGTTTAGTGATGACTTATACCAATTTCCGAAGGTAGTGATAGACTCATTTTCCGACTCTTTCCTTACTATACTATGGGCGGTTAGGAATGAGCAAAAATATCACTACTATACGCAACTAGTATTACCCCTGTTACAAAGATAACCTTACAACAATCTCCTTGTCGATAGCTAAAGCGGTCTAACTATCCCTCATCCATTACAAGTGGATCAAAAGCTTAGGGAGTACAAGTGATCGGTGTAACAACTTATCTCTTCTCTAAAAGTTCTTCAAAGCGAGACTGTAGATTCGATGTAAACCTGAATAAGTCAATGTCACTAAATTCGCTCATTTTAATGCCGGAGGACATGGCCCGGATATCTCACAAAGCCAAAAGAAATGGGGTCAATAAACTGCGAGAATGCAA
>CAXUIV010000012.1:19133-22772 GCA_964250875.1 uncultured bacterium | reverse complement strand
GGTTCTGATCTGATTCTTCATGCCGGTGATATTGGCAATCCAGAAGTGCTGGAGGAACTAAAAGCGATCGCGCCTGTGATAGCCGTTCGAGGAAATAATGATAAAGGGATGTGGGCTGAAAACATTCCGGAGCGTGAAAGTGTCAAAATTGGAGACGTTGGAGTACATCTGCTCCACATCATTAAGGATCTCGATCTTGACCCCATGGCAGCTGGCATCCAGGTCGTCATCAGCGGACATTCTCACAAGCCAGTGGTAGAAGAGCGTGAAGGTATACTGTTTGTGAATCCAGGGAGTGCGGGACCGAGGAGGTTTAAGCTGCCTGTTTCAGTCGCTCATCTACATGTAGAGAGTAGAAACGTGCATGCACGAATTGTAGAACTAGCCGTGTGAATATTGAGAAGTTGCCTATGCGAACTATCTGCTTGCCATCAGGTCAATCGATCCCAGTGTTGGGGCTGGGCACTTGGAGAATGGGAGAAGTTGCTGCCCAACATCAGAATGAGATTGCGGCACTGCGTCACGGACTCAGTTTGGGGATGACGCTGATTGATACAGCCGAAATGTATGGTGAAGGTGGGGCTGAAACTGTCATCGCTGAAGCGATCGCCCACTGTCGTCCGACAGTTTTCCTCGTCAGTAAGGTTTATCCCCACAATGCAACTCGACAGGGGGCAATTGCTGCTTGCGATCGCAGTTTGCAACGGTTGAAGACTCATTACCTGGACCTTTACCTGCTGCACTGGCGGGGTTCTGTGCCTCTGGCAGAAACTCTGGATGCCTTTCAGACACTCAAGCAGGCTGGCAAGATTCGGGATTACGGAGTTAGTAACTTTGATGTTGCGGACATGGAAAAGGCTAGTGCCCTACCGGGGGGTGCAGCGATCGCCACGAATCAAGTACTTTATAATTTGATGCGTCGGGGTATTGAGTGGAATCTGTTGCCCTGGTGTCGTCAACGCGGCATCCCGATTATGGCGTATTCACCTGTCGAACAGGGTCGCCTGCTGAAAAATCGCACGCTAAAGGAGATTGCCCAACAACGAGATGTCACTCCGGCACAGGTGGCGATCGCGTGGCTGTTACATCAGGATAACATCATCGTTATTCCCAAAGCTAGCAGTATCGCTCACGTCGAGGAGAATCGAGCCGCCTTGGACATCCAGTTGACTACAGACGAATTGAAGACTTTGGACGCTGCTTTTCCACCACCCTCTCAACAGGTTGCCCTTGAGATGTTGTGAAAGCTGCGGGCCGTAGTTTTAGGTAATCGTCCAGCTATCTTTTAGTAATCAGCGGATCTGGAACAGGAAAGGAACGCTTCTCCAAAAGAGTGAATTGCCGCAGTGCTGCATCGTAGGCAAACACTGTGCCCGATTCAATCTCGTACATCCAGCCATGCAGATTCAGTTGCCCGCTGTGTAGCTTGGAGCGGATCGCGGGATATGTCTCCAGATTCTTGACCTGCGTCAAGACATTTTGCTCAATCGCAATCTTCAACAGCTGATCAGGGTCACTTCCCGCATAGTTGTCCAGCACCACACGGCGGGTTGCCTCACCATGATGTTTTAACCAATCATAGACGAGTGGCATCTGCTCAGCTAGGCTGCCAATTTGCAGTAGTCCCTTCATTGCCCCACAGTGTGAATGTCCACAGACAATGATCTCTTTGATGCCCAATCCTTGCACAGCATATTCTATCCCTGCCGCTTCAGCGCCACTCGCGCCTCCATAGGAGGGGATGATATTGCCCACATTCCGCATCACAAACAGTTCACCCGGTGGTGCCTGAGTGATTAGGCAAGGATCGATACGAGAGTCGGAGCAAGTGATGAACAGAACATCTGGAGACTGCCCATTCGATAACCGTTCAAACATCTCTCGATGATCGCTGAAGTAACTGCTGTGAAATGCGTTGAGTCCTTGAATAAGCCCTGTAACTGACATGGTTTTCTTCCCAAATTTTCGCAAAGTATGCTAACCATTTAGCTCTTTTTCATTTGAGAACCTTCAGTCCTCATATCTATCTTTCCCTTCCTACACTGGCAATGTAGCACTTTCCGTACTTTTATCAAGAAAAGTAAAGCACACTTCAACAATAACTTATATATGCATAGCTCACATTTTGGTCACGTTAAGCCCCAAACCTCTCCAGCCAGTACCCTTGGTGAAGAACGCTTATCACAAGAACGCTGTGCCTACGTTCTTCAACGCTATACGGAACGGCTACACTTAGGAACGTTGCATCAATAAAAATCGGGAGCAAGATTGACTGAGCCAGGAAAGACTGAAGCGATCGCACCTGCTTGGGGAGAATATGCCATTACCCAAGTTCCACAGCGGTTTACCCCGGTTGCTGGAATGGTGAGCCGATACAACATCATCGGCTTGAGCAAAGTCGCTAGCAACAGCGCCGGAGATGCAGTTCTACTGCTTACTCCTGAAGTGGGGGAAGTCCTCATTCAACGAACCGGACGGTTTATTGTCTGTGGCTCTACCTACGTCCAAGGTTCAATTCAAAACGGCGATTCCAACGCAACTGTTGACGTCATGGGTGCGATTGTCATCCGCATTCCGCCTAATCCCTCTCCACATCCTGGAATCGGTAGCCACGAACTGCGGTTAGGACAAAACGTTGTCGCACTGTCACAAGAGGGAAATTTACAGGATTCGGGATTTAGCTTTTCCGGCTGCACAACCCTAATGTTACCTACAGGCACGAAAATTAGTTTGAGGGTTGGCATCTTTGCCGATAATCTGTCAACAGGACAATTTTTAAGATGGCAGACACGAGCAGATTCGGCTGCGAGTGGTGCGAACCTCTCGATTCACGAAATCTCAGGGGGTGTTTAAGGGTGCCCTCAAACTGATATAGAATGACGACAACAAAGTAGGAGCGTGACCATTTTTATCTATTAAACTGTAAATGTGAGCTTGAACTCTACTCCACTATCTTTCTTAAGCTCAACGGTGCCTTTTAGCTGGTTTGTTAAAGCAATTACAAGCTGCAAGCCTAATGATTTTGTATTTTGGAAGTCTACTTCTGCTGGAAAACCAATTCCGTTATCCCCTACGGAGAGTGTTAAATTGCCTTCAACTTTTGTGAGAGTAATGCAAATCTTACCTTTTGTTCCTGTTGGAAAAGCGTGCTTCAAAGAATTTAAAACAAGTTCATTAATAATCAGACCGCAGGGTATCGCGGCGTCAAGGCTCAGCAAGGAATCATCCACATCTAGATTTGTAGAGATATTGCTTGAGTTAAGCTCGTAGGAGGACAATAAACCATCTACTAAATCTTGGACGTATTCAGCAAAGTTAATTCTGGCTAGATCTTTAGATTGATACAGCTTCTCGTGAATCAGAGCCATCGATTCAATTCGATTCTGGCTAACTTTAAAGATATCGCGGGATCGATCGTCTTCAAGATAATCAGATTGGAGGTTCAGTAAACTGGAGATGATTTGTAAATTGTTTTTGACCCGGTGATGGACTTCTTTCAGTAACACAACTTTCTCCTCAAGCGATGCCTTGAGTCGCTCCTCTGCCTGGATTTGCTCAGTTACATCTAGAACTAGAGACAGCAGTGACACCAAATTGCCTGACTCATCTAACAGAGCCGAGTCATACCAATCGCAGCAG
>CAXUIV010000012.1:16463-19033 GCA_964250875.1 uncultured bacterium | reverse complement strand
TGACACCAAATTGCCTGACTCATCTAACAGAGCCGAGTCATACCAATCGCAGCAGATCACCGAGCCATCTTTTGTGTAATTACGGTTGCGTAAAAAATTACGCTGTTCGCTGCCATCAGTCAGTCGAGACAACACACCGTTAACAGCCTCCAAGTCCTCAGCAAAGATAAATTGCCAATCACTGGGCTTCTTACCAAAGACATCTTCAGCTTGCCAGCCAAAAATCATCTCTGCTTGCTGTGACCACCGAGACACTCGAAGCTCGCGATCCCACTCAATAACTGCCAACGGTGAGTTCTCAACGTGGAAATTGAGCTTCTGTAACGCATCTCGCAGTAATTCCTCCGCTTGCTTGCGATCGCTGATGTCTTCAACAACAGAGATGAAATACTTCGGCTCTCCCGATGGCCGACGCTTAAGTGACACAGTCAAGTTAATCCAAACTTGGGAACCACAGGGGCGAATGTAGCGTTTTTCCATCGAGTAGGACTGAATTTCCCCAGTCAGCATCTGGCGGACATATTCGATGTCAGTAGTGAGGTCGTCCGGGTGAGTAATGTCTTGGAATGTTAGCTTCAAAAGTTCCTCGCGGGTATAACCAACAATGTCGCAGAGTTTTTGGTTCACGCGGAGCCATCTGCCGGTAAGTGCCACATGGGCAATGCCGACAGCTGCTTGCTCAAATGTGGCACGGAAGCGTCGCTCACTCTCCCGTAGCGCCTTCTCTACCCGCACGCGCTCGACAATTTCTATTCTCAAGTCTCTGTTAGCTTGTGCCAGTTCTACAGTGCGTTCCTGCACGCGGTTTTCTAACTGGTCGTATGCTTTTTGCAACGCCACTTCTGCCCGTTTGCGCTCAGTCATATCGCGGAGCGCGGTCATCCTCACTACGTGATCGCGGTAGGGTCTTGCCTTGCTACGCACTTCGGCTAGAAAAGTCGTTCCGTCTTTTCTGAGGCAAACAACTTCATAGGGATTCTCATCTCCCGATACCATCTTTTGCACAACCAAACTGTGAGATTCTGGTGCCACGAAGCTCATGGGATGCATTCCATGAGCTTCGGCTGGTTCGCAACCAAACATGGCAGCAAAGCTGCTGTTCACATCCAAAATCTTTTTCATATCGCTGATGGCAATTGCCTCAAAAGCAGCCTCGGACAACTGCCGAAACCTCTCCTCACTCTCCTGTAAAGCCTCTAACGCTTCCGTGCGTTCGACCACTAGCGCTTGCTTGGCTTCAAACTCCGAGATATGGCTAAGAGCTACAGCCAGCAATCCCGCCATCAGTTGTAAGGTGTGAACGTCTCGGTCGGTGAAGGCATGTGGCAAGGGCGCAAGTACTTTCAGAACTCCAACCACCTTACCGTCATACTGTAGCGGTACGACGATCATAGATCTCACACCAATCCGTCTGCAAGCAGCCAGATCGACCCTTGGGTCAAGTCCCGTATCGTCACAACGCAGAATTTCACCTGTCAGGGTGCAGTATCCTGAGAGGCTACTGGCAATTTTAAGTCGCAGTCCTACAGCAGAGGCTACTGTGCCGCTAGCAGCGCGATAGACCATTTCATCGCCTTCGGCTAATTCAATCACCGCTCCACTTGCGTGAGTAAGTGTCTGCACGCAATCGGTAATCAGATGCATAACTTTTTGCAGTTCAAGTTCTGCCGATGCAATCTCATATTGAGTTGCAATAATTGCTGACAGGCGCTTTTGCTCATCGAGTAATACCTGCTCCATCCGCTTGCGGTCAGTGATGTCGTGCATAGCAACAACAGCACCCAGCTTTTTCCCCTGAGGATCGAAGAGTGCTTGACCGCTGGCTAATACTGTGTACGTTACACCCTGCTCCGGCGCGATCATCATTTCTACATTAGAAAGACACTCCCCCTGCAACGCCCGATAGAGAGGAACATCCTCCTTTTTCATCGGTGTTTCTCCGTCGGGCAGATATAAACTGTAGTGTTGTGCCCACTGCTCAGCAGGGAGTGATTGTTCAGGCAAGTCATGAAACTTGCGGGCAGCCTGATTAAAAAGGGTTAGAACTCCCTGATCGTCACAGGCAACAATTCCCGCTTCTAGGTGATCGAGCAATACATTTAAGAATTCTCGTTCTTTCTGTAGCGCTGCCTCTGCTGAGACGCGATCGCTGATTTGATTTTCCAGCTCTCGGTTAACTGTCTCCAACTGTGTCGGGCTAGGAAGAGCTAGTGCCTTGGGTATTAACAGTATCAGTTTTAACACAGTATATAGAGAGACTATTGCTGTAATAGCCTTAATGGCACCGGATAGCCAATAAACCGGATGCCAGAGGGTCCACACCTCTATCAAGTGAGTCGTGCCACAAGCAATGCTGAAAGCTCCGAACAGGAGAAAAATTCCCTGAAAGGGCACATCGCGGCGCTTGTAAACGAAGTAAACTAGGATTACAGAAATTGAATAATAGGAAAGCGCAGTCAGCAAATCCGATGTAACGTGCAAAGCCACCAGTCCTGGCTTCCAAAGATAGCAATGCCCGTGAGGTACAAATGTAAAGAATGGGTAGCTCAAAAATCTCGGCATAAAACCCG
>CAXUIV010000012.1:0-16363 GCA_964250875.1 uncultured bacterium | reverse complement strand
CCCAGTCGCAATTCAATTTTGCTAAGTGGGAGCGTGGTTGGTAGACTACAAAATAAAGAGTTTCATCTAGAAGGTGTTGCGATGACAGAAGCTAAGAATGTCCTGGGAGAAAAACTTGAGACCTGCTGCACTTCGCCAATGACTGGATTTTATCGGGACGGAAAATGTTCCACAGGCGCTGGTGATTTTGGTGTGCATGTAGTCTGTGCCGAAATGACGGAAGAGTTCCTCACCTTTACCAAGTCGAGGGGCAACGATTTGAGTACCCCCGTACCGACGTCTAATTTCCCCGGTTTAAAACCTGGCGATCGCTGGTGTTTATGCGCCGAGCGCTGGCAGGAGGCACTAGATGCTGGAGTGGCACCACCAGTGATGTTGTCAGCCACTCATGCCTCAGCTGTAGAACATGTTTCTTTGGATGATTTAAAGCAACATGCCCTCAACTCATAAGCTTTTAGGCACAAACATATTATCAGTGGACGATTGTGGCATAACTGCGAATCGTTCAACATCGTGGTATCAGCAGAATCCGGAATGATGAAATTCACTTTCTTTTTGTTACTAATGATGGCTGGATACCAGCTATTTGAAGTCCAGGCAAAAGCAGCCACTAGAGAAGAATACGATGTGTCACTCAAAGCCGCAGTAAATCCAGCAATCGACAGCAGCAGTAAAGTTTTAATTGAGGAGAGAACAGTTGTTCTTACCCGTGGTAAAAAGGGACAGGATTACCCAGATTACAAAGAAGCAACTGTTAAGTATCCTCAAATAACTGGTTTGCGGAATCAAATTGTATTGCGTAAATTGCAAACAACATTCAGTCTTAAAAGCGTTTTGGGACAGTCGCTAAAGGAGCTTCAAACTGAGTTTCAGGAGACCTGGTGGTTGAGCAATATCAGCTATAAGGTGAACTACAACAAAAATTCTCTGCTAGATATTACATTTACAATTGACGGCAGTGGCGCTTATCCCAGCTCATACGATAAACATGTATCTGCTAGTCTAAAGACGGGTCAAGCGCTCAAGGTGGCAGATCTCTTTAAGAGAGAATCCCTAGGCGCGCTCACAGGTCAGCTTGACAAGTTGATGCAGCTTGAAGTTCATCAGGCGATCGAGACAGCCAAGCAGCAAGGAGAAGATATTGGACAACGGTTGGACAATCAAAAATTTCAAGTAAAAAACTTGGATAATTTCTCTGTGGATGATCGAGGAGTCACGTTTTTCTATGACTTTGGGTTTCCACATGTTATCAAAGCGCTAGAACCATCCGGCCAATATTTTCTTAGCTATAAGCAATTGAAGCCATATATCAAGCAGAATAGTGCGCTTGGATTTAGTCTTAGAAGCGATACGTCTCTACAGATGTTGAGCAAACCAAGCAGCAGCACTGGTGTTAGATCCCTCACTCAAGCGCTCTAGCGTTTGCGCCAATAGAGAAATGGGTAATCCTGCCA
Organism: uncultured bacterium; assembly: GCA_964250875.1. GTDB lineage: Bacteria > Cyanobacteriota > Cyanobacteriia > Cyanobacteriales > Chroococcidiopsidaceae > CAXUIV01. The sequence goes on along the minus strand of CAXUIV010000012.1, from coordinate 14,909 downwards.
GTGCTACAGAGTGAGTGCATTCCTGATATCTACCATCTTCCTGCAAACGTTATGCTAACAGCTAATGCAAGGAACAGAAAATTAATTAGGTTGATGCTATATCTTCAGTGATTGGGGTGGGACGAGGGGATTGACTTTGACTCAGAAAATGTAAAATGACGAGACCGCTAATCGTGCTGATGCTAACAACTAGCCATGAGTTATGAGCAAACGCTCGCGGGCGGTCCATTGCCCAACCTCCTAGAACCGGACCGATGAAATAGCCGATCGACCAGCATTGATAACTAATGGCTAGATAAACGCCCCGCAATGAATCTGGTGCCAACTCCGCCACGATTGTGGTTGCAAAGGGTCTATAAATAACAGTTGCAATGGATAACAAACCGAACGATGCAATCGTACCGATGAGCTGCGTTGAAGCGGCTACGCCAGTTGCCCATACCAATAAGAATCCAACTCCCCAGAGCGACATCGAAATCATCAGTATCCGGATTTTCGGCAACGATCCAAGAATCTGCACCAGCGGTAACTGTAAAACTGCTCCCAGAACGACGTAACACCAGGTGTATAGGTTAGCAATACTAGAGAATGAAGCCCCTGCTGCCTCCGTGGAAGCACTGACTGAAAGTACGTTCGTGAAGTACAACGGGAGGGTGCTAACAACCAAAGCAATATAGGTAGTAAAGAGGATATTGACTAGCATGAAAAGCTTGAGCGAGCGATCGCCAAATGCCACGGCAAAACCTTGCAGGGTATCAGACCGATCCGCATCGTGCTGCTGATTTCCTGTGATTGCAACCTGAACCAAGACTAAGAATATCAACAGAACCACGCTGTCAAAAAGAAAGAGCGTTTGTGCGCGGTCAACCAGAGACAGTAATAGTCCTCCCCCCCAAACGCCCAGTCCTCCTCCAAGACTGTCTGCCAATCCTAACAGTGCGAATGCCTTGTGACGCTGCGCTGGAGGTGTCACATCAACAACAGCAGCATCAGCCGCTGTCCAGTAACATCCTGCACTCAGTCCCAAAATCAGGTTAGCAAGAACCAACAGCGGCAAATTCTGGGTCAGAGCCAAAACGAAGCCAGCCAAAATAGACAGTGAAGCAGAAAACAGCAATGCCCGTTTGCGCCCGTACAAAGGGGAGTCTGCTAAGTATCCGCCCAAGAAATGTCCTGCGATTCCTGCTAGGGAACCGCTACCGATGCCAATCCCAACGGTCGTCGCCGATAAACCCACCTGATTGACAAAGATGAGTGGAATGTAAAACTGAATCGTTCCATATCCAGCTTGATAGAGTAATCGACCGACAGCCTGCATCCAGACTTGCTGACTTGATGACTGGAGCAAGAATGGCAACTTCAAGTTGCAATCATTTTTCACGAACATCTCCTGTAGGTCACTATTCTCCTATAAACCTGTCTCACCTGTCTCAGAAATGGAAACAGCCCTATGCTCTGTCACTCGTTGGGGTGCCGTTGTCCCATACAGCAAGCTCGAAACCTCTTTCCTTCGCCTGTTGTTCTACTTCAGCTTTGTCCTTGGTAGCAACAAAGAGTAAAACGCCGCCTTCGTGACCGTCATCTCGATTCAGAGCCGCCGCGATCGCCTCAAAACTCTGTAGATGATAGCCATCCCAGCCAAATACTGGATAGGTATCTCTTACTAAGATGAGCGATCGCACGCCTTGAGCTATTCCAGCTAGTGTGACAAAGTGACCGACATCCCAATCTGCCTTAGGAACAGCGATCTCTTTACCGTTCAGGTAGTTCATTACCTCGCCTAGCAGCAGATGCGAACCCCACAAACTTCGAGTTTGCAGGTTACACAAAGGTACTGCTTCCCACTTCGGATTATCCTGACACAGTGTGAGCAAAGTCTCCAGTCGCTCCGGCGACCATGCAGTCCGCAACGGCACCAGGGAGAAACATCCCTCAGATGCTCGTGACGCTGCCTCGATTAACCCTACTACTGCCGTACCTGCTTGTGCTACCTGTTGAGTCTGGGGCAGTGACAGACGGTAGTCCTGACGCGGTTTTGCTGTAGGCGGTAGCCAAACTGGGGTACCCACCGGTAATATCGAACCTGCTAGTAGTGCCACCTGTTCGGTATCCACTGCAATTCCGTAGGTCTTCAGTAACATTGCGATCCAGTAGGGACCGCAAAGATTATCCGGCTGCTGTCCGGCAAGATAGAATTCCTGGTCTAGTCGCACAGCAGTTGGCAGCATTTGCACAGACATCATCCTCTTCTCTCCTCATTTCTGACACCCCATATCTTGACGACTAGCCACTTCCCAGAAGCGTGCCGTTTTGTCCCAACTGGCGGTTGCCAAGTATTTCCCATCAGGGCTAAAGGTGACAGCAACGACACGGTCTTCGTGTTGCAGACACGCAACTTCCTGATAGCTAGAGCCTTTTTGCTCTAAAACTCGCACCGTATTATTTCTCAGCGCTCTAGCCAAGTATTTGCCATTTGGGCTAAAGGCGATCGCACTGACGTTACCCTTTTGCAGAGACAAATCTTCATCTCCGCTAGTAGTATTCAATACCTGTGCGGTGTTGTCTGAGCTAACCGTAGCGAGTTTCCTGCCATCTGGACTAAAGGCCACAGCTACCATACCATTCTGGTGTTTTAGCGGTCGTCCAACCGGCTTACCGCTGCCGACTGCCCACATCTGAGCTGTGCCATCCACGCTGCCAGTGGCAAGTTTCTTGCCATCTGGACTGAAGGCCACAGCGACTACGGCATCATTGTGTTCTAGAGGTGGCCCGACTGGTTTAACTTCCTGACCGCTAGTAATTCTCCACACTCGTGCCGTATTATCCAAACTGGCAGTAGCTAGGTATTTCCCATCTCGACTGAAGGTGACGGTTCTGACGTAAGCACCATGCTTGAGGGGCGCACCAATTGGCTTGCCGCTGACTGCCCACACTCGTGCGGTACCGTCTGCACTGGCAGTCGCGAGTTTTTCCCCATCCGGGCTGAAGGCGACAGCCACTACACCGTCGTTGTGCCTCAAGGTCGCTATGATATTGTGACTGGCGACCTCCTGAATTTTTGCCGTGCCGTCCAGACTAGCGGTAACTAAGTACTTCCCACTTGGGCTAAAGGTAACAGCCACTACGCTACTGCTATGTTGGATGCTGGCAACCTGACAACGACTCGCTATATCCCATACCTGTGCCGTCTTGTCCAAACTAGCGGTAGCTAGGTATTTGCTGTTAGGACTGAAGGCAACGGCATTCACATCGTCGTCATGTTTCAGGCGTGGGATTGCTGTAGCTGGTAAACAGCGCTGTGGTGTTGGTCCGATGAGACACAGTACGCCTGTTAGGATGACGGCACCAGTCAAAATCCAAGGTAGGCGAGAAGCCTGACGAGGGAGTGGAACTGCGGTTGTGGTCCCGTTGATTAAATTATCCAGGCGTTGCAGGATAATTTGCGTACTGCGAGGTCGATGCTCTACTGACGGAGCCATCATTTCATCAATGAAATTCGCCAACGGCGCTGAGATTTGTGGGGCACTGTCTCGCCAAATTAACTGACCCGTTTGAGAGTCCTCAGCGAGGTCAATAGGATTATTACCAGTTAATAAGTGGACAAATGTACGCCCCAAAGCAAAAAAATCGGATTGCAGCACGGCTTTGCGCCGAATCTGCTCTGGTGCAGCATAGCCTAGGGTAAAAACTGCCGTGACATCCCCCTGCCCCTCCACTACTGTCTGCGTAACCCACCTGGCTGCGCCAAAGTCAATTAATACGAGTTCTCCATTCGGAAGGTGACTATTAGGTCTCACCATAATGTTGGATGGCTTAATATCCCGATGAAAAAGCCCTTTTTGGTGCACTTGGTCCAAAATCTTTGTGAACTGTCTGAGCCAATCAAGTGCTAAATCTTCGGAAATCCGCCCATGCTTCTGTAACCACTGCCATAGATCTTGCCCTTCAATTTTCTCCATCACCAAGCAGTGCAATTCCCTAAAGCCGCTCCTCAATGAGTAAGTGAAATATCCGCCCTCTTCTATCCGAGGAATTCCCTGATGCCTCAGTTGGACCAAAACTTGGGCTTCTCGCTGAAACAGACGGAGTAAATCTTGATTATCGATTTTTAGAATCTTCAGTACTTTCCGCGTTCCCTGATCGTCTACCTCAAACACCTCAACATAGGGTGAGCTGTGCAGTTCGCGTAAAGGACGGACTAGCTGATACCTTTCCTTAATGAGCAAATTAGTGCCACATGTCTGGCAATACTTTGAGCTATCGACGTTTCGGCGATTCCCGCAGTTAGGGTTGATGCAGTAACTCATACTTTATAGATTAACTTTTAGACTGCATAGCTGGAGGTCCAGCTAATTGGGATTATTTGCTCTCTGGCCAGATAAGATATGTCTTATTAGAATTGTTGGAACTAAGGCGGCGCTGGGTCAATGCAAACTTTACATGATTCTTCCTCTGAGCAGTCAGAGCGATTTCGGCATCTTCAGGCCCAGCTGCGCGAACGCTGGAACACCATCGAGCTATTTGACCATGGTGATGCAGACATTTTGGTTGTCCCCTCCCTGAGCTTAGATCAGCGAGAATTACAGAAAATTCAGGGCGTTCTGCACTATGAAGAGCGCCTGCTGTTCTCGTTGATTCGCCTGCGGAATCCTCAGACACGTCTGATTTACGTGACTTCCCAGCCGCTACATCCTAGTGTCATTGATTACTATCTACAGCTGTTGCCAGGAATTCCGTTCTCTCATGCTCGTGATCGCTTGCTGCTACTTTCGACTTACGATTCCTCTCTCAAATCCCTCAGCCAGAAAATTTTGGAGCGTCCCCGCTTGCTTGAGCGGATTCGTCAAGCTGTGCGTCTAGACAAATCGTACATGATATGCTACAACTCGTCTCCCTGGGAAGGAGAGCTATCAGTTGCTCTTGGCTTACCTCTGTATGCTGCTGACCCAGCGCTACAAATTTGGGGAACCAAAAGTGGCAGCCGTCAAATCTTTGCCGAGAGCGAAATACCCCATCCAGATGGTAGTACCAGCGTCTGGGACGCCGATGAACTAGCAGTAGCGGCAGCTAAGCTATGGGAGCGCCAACCAGAACTGAGGCAGATGGTAGTCAAACTGAACGAAGGAATTTCGGGAGAGGCGAATGCACTGCTAGATTTAAAGCCAATCCAGAGTGTGGCTCCCGGAGAAGTCTCTCATGCGGAGCGGGTGGCAGCACTGGGAGAACACTTTCGAGAGTTGCGCTTTCAAGCTGAACAGGAAAACTGGCCTAATTTCTCTAGTCGGATTCCAGAATTAGGGGCGATTGTCGAAGCATTTGTTGAAGGCGAGTTTAAGCGATCGCCCAGCGTTCAGGGTCGCATTACACCTGGTGGCGAAGTGGAGATCCTCTCCACCCATGACCAAATTCTTGGAGGGCCAGATGGCCACATCTACCTGGGTTGCCAGTTTCCGGCGGATGAATCTTACCGAATGGCTTTGCAGGAATTGGGATTGAAAGTTGGCAGAAAACTAGCGGAAAAAGGGGCATTAGAACGGTTTGGCGTCGATTTTATCGCTGCGCGACAGCCGGATACGGCTGAGGGAAAGTGGGAGTTTCAGGCGATCGAAATTAACCTGCGCAAGGGCGGCACCACCCATCCATTTATGACTCTCAAGTTATTAACGAACGGGCGCTATGACCGTTCCACGGGCTTGTTCTATAGCCAGCAGGGACGGCCAAAATACTACCTTGCTACCGATAATTTGCAGAAGGACCGCTATCGGGGTCTACTGCCCAATGACTTGATGGATATCATTGCCCATCACCGTTTACACTTTGATACTGGAACCGAAATCGGCACAGTATTTCATCTCATGGGTTGCCTTTCCGAGTTTGGCAAGTTGGGATTAACCTGCGTTGGCGATTCTCCTCAGCAGGCGGAAGAGATCTACAACAATGTAGTTAGGGTACTAGACCAAGAAACCCGATCTCGAACGGATCATTCTTCCTGGCCTTCACAGCCCGGTCTACCGATTAATTGGAGCAGATGAGGGAGAGGGGGATGGGGTGACAGAAGCCTGCGATCACTGCAAGGATAACTCAATTGACCTTTATTGACCTTTTAGGAGCGCTAATAAGGAACTTAGTTGAAGATTATACAATTACATATACTTCAGCAAAGCTAGCATGCAAGGAGAAAAGATGACGGAAGGTCTGTTGAACTCAGAGATGCTATACCGAACTCTTGGCAGTACAGGAGAGAGGGTCTCCGCAATTGGACTGGGGGGTTGGCACATCGGCTTGAAGCACGTTGACGAGCAAATGGGGATCAGAATTGTTCGCACGGCAATCGAGCGCGGCATCACCTTTATGGATAACAGTTGGGATTACAACGACGGGGTGAGCGAGATTCGCATGGGGAAAGCACTCCGCGATGGCTACCGGGACAAAGTATTTTTGATGACGAAAATAGATGGTCGTTCCAAGAAGGAAGCAGCAAGACAGCTAGACGAATCACTTCAACGCCTTCAGGTTGACTGTATCGATCTCGTCCAGCACCACGAAATCATTCGGTATGAAGACCCGCATCGAGTTTTCGATAGAGAAGGGGCGAACGCCGCCCTGATTGAGGCGCGTGAAGCTGGTAAGCTCCGCTACATTGGCTTCACTGGACACAAAGACCCCCAAGTTCACCTGCACATGCTTGAAGTTGCAGCCGAGCGCGGATTTAAGTTTGATGCGGTTCAGATGCCGCTCAATGTGATGGATGCGCACTACCGGAGCTTTGCAAAGTTGGTTGTGCCAGAACTTGTAAAACAGAACATCGCCATCCTTGGCATGAAAAGTTTGGCAAACGGTATTCTTTTACGGTCAAACACGGCAACGCCAATTGAGTGTCTGCACTATGCTCTGAATCTACCCACGTCGGTTGTCATTACGGGTATTGACAGCATGGATATTCTCGCTCAAGCGTTTGAAGCTGTGCGAACGTTTCAACCCATGAACGAGCAGCAGGTGCAGACGCTGTTAGCAAAAACGGCAGAAGCGGCATCACACGGCGAGTTTGAGCCATTCAAAACCTCATCAATTTTCGACGGCACTGCCCAACATCCAGATTGGCTGGGAGAAGAGCCACAGCGCATCCAGCAATTGATGTCAGCGTAACTGGGGAATAGTGTAAAGTCTGCTGGGTGCGGCGATAGCCAAACTAGAAGGTGCGATGTCTAGAAGCAAAAGGAGACGTTTGAGTTGAAGAGAAGGCTTTTAGCGATTGAGATAGCAGAAGGCGCACTGCTAGCAGATTTTGCTGTTATTTTTCATCTGATTTCGGTATATTTGCCTGTGGGTGGTAGTTTTTTTCGGCTTCTTATTCCAGTAGTCCTGGCAATACTGGTACTGCGGCGTGATTTGTATGTTGGCATCATGGGTCTTTGTGTCGCTTTCTTTATTGCCAGTGTGGTGACTGGCTTGGTTGTGAGTATCCCGATACTGTTTGAAAGTGGAGCGGGACTATTTCTAGGTTTAACGATGAAGTATCGTCTGCGTCACTTGCCACTCCTGCTTCTGGGTGTAACCAGCGGGGCATTTACTCTTTTCGTGTTCATCTTGCTCGTGACACAGCTTCTGGGTTTGCCATTTACAGACATCATCCTATCGCTGCATAAAAGCTACGAAGCTTTGGTATCTACTCTCAGTACCGTCGCCCTACAGGCTGGGCGAGGCGACTGGTGGAAACATAGCGCTTACCCATTCATCTCATCAATCGCTCAATTCGCCTTTACGTATTGGTTGGCCGTTTTTTATACTGCTCTTTGGGTATACTTGTGGCCCGTCGTGTTTGTTTTTTACTTCGTTACTAATCTATTTGTGCGTCTGCTCGGATATGATGTACGTCCCTTTCCTGGCGGCAACATAGAAAAAAACATACAGCGAATTGTGAAAGCCCTGATTCGGCAAGGTCTCAAACGCGGAATTATTAGAAGACACAGTAACGGATGAATTCCCTCATTGACATTCAGGATGTTACCTATGCTTACCCTGTTCAAACGGGGAAAGACCAGTCTGATCTGGCACTTCGGGACATGAGTTTGCAAGTAGAGTCGGGGGAGTATCTAGTGGTGTTGGGTCACAACGGCAGTGGCAAATCGACCCTAGCTCGTCACTGTAACGCCCTGCTCATTCCTGACAGTGGGCGCGTCTTAGTGGCAGGATTTGACACCCGAGAACAGAGTCAGCAACGCCTGATTCGCGATCGCGTGGGCATGATTTTCCAAAACCCCGACAACCAGATCATTGGCACCATTGTTGAAGATGATATTGCTTGGGCCTTGACAATACGCGGCTTTCCACTTCCACTTATCCAAGAGCGAGTTACACAGGCGATGGCAGCAGTGGGCATCACTGAATTGCGGCAACTCCCACCTTCAAGGCTGTCAGGTGGACAAAAACAGCGCCTAGCGCTCGCTGGGGTGCTGGCGCTGCGCCCTCAATGTATAGTTGCTGACGAGGCTACAGCTATGCTCGATCCGCTTTCGCGTCGAGAAATTGTGGCATTACTTCATCAACTCAATCGCGAGTATGGTCTAACAATTATTCATGTCACTCACTTCTTAGAGGAGGCAGTCCAGGCGCACCGAGTGGTTGTCATGGAGCAGGGACAGGTCGTGCTTGAGGGCACTCCTCTGGACCTGTTTGCCGATCTAGAGCGGCTGCGCCAGTTGAAATTGGCGATTCCTGAACCGATAGAGCTGGCGGCTCGGCTGCGGGCGATGGGGCTGTGGATTGCACCAGAAGCGTTGAGTGAAGAAGCGATCGCCCAGGAGATTGCCCGTTGACTTCAATCATCACCACCAAAAACCTGGGTCACACATATCGATCAGGCCAAACGCAACCAGCGCTGAGCAACATCAATTTAGAAATTGCGCGAGGCAGTTGTGTTGCCATTATCGGTGTGACGGGTTCAGGAAAATCGACGCTTGTGCAGCACTTTAATGGGCTACTACGGCCCACAGTTGGTAGCATCATTGTTGATGGCATAGAAGTAGCCACAGGAACAGACCTGCAATCGCTGCGACAGCGTGTCGGCATGCTGTTTCAGTTTCCAGAGGCGCAATTATTTGCGTCCACCGTCTTTGCCGACGTCGCCTTTGGCCCTCAGCGCCTGAAGTTAGGAAGACGCGAGGTGCGAAGTCGGGCGATCGCAGCTCTAGAGACTGTCGGCTTACCGTATCAAATTTATGCACAGCGCTCTCCTTTTGAGCTAAGCGGTGGGCAGAGGCGGCGCGTTGCCCTAGCAGGAATCATGGCGATGTTGCCTACTGTCCTGGTTCTTGATGAACCTACGGCTGGACTTGATGCAGAGGCGCGAGCTGAGTTTTACTCTTACCTACGTCGCGTTCAGGCAGAAGGTGTCACCATCATTTTGGTATCACACGACATGACTGAGGTGGCAACGTTAGCAGATTGGCTTTTCATTTTGCATGAAGGACATTTAGTCATGCAGGGAACACCGCGCACTGTCTTTGCGGCAGGTGACTCTTTGCGCGATTGGGGGTTGCTCCCGCCCCCCTTGAGTGAACTACTCATGCTTTTACGCCAGCAGGGGGTAACAGTTCCAATGGAGACATTGACGCTTGAAGAGGCGTTGGCTGTGTTGGGGCATGGGGCATAGGGCATAGGGAATTAGAAAATGACCGGATATCTCAATAAAAAACAATGCTTCAGAATATTCCCTTAGGAATCTACTACCCCGGAACTGGTCTTCTGCATCGCTTGCAGGCTAGGACGAAGTTAGTCATACTGCTTTGGCTGGTCGTGTTTCTAGCTGGGGCAAGCCAACACAAGTGGCACTTTGCACCTTTTGGGATCTCCTTGGTACTTGTAGTCGTAGGCATAGCTCTATCTGGTGTTTCACTTGGCTACTTGTGGCAACGCATGTGGCTACTAGTACTATTTACCGTTCTCGGTATTCCCACAGTTCTTTTGGCATCAGCTCACAACCAGAAGCCGCTCTACACATTTGGCCCGTTTCTGATCTCACAACATCTAGCGAATTGGGCAGGATTGACCACTGGTGCGTTGCTGACGGTGTACCTTCTCTTATGGCTGCTGCCGATTCCTCAGTTAACAAGCCTGAAGCAAAACCCTTGGTTCAGACGCATCCGCCTAGTTTTGCTGTTTATCGTTTGGAGTGTCGTTGCTCTCCTTTTACTCACACCCGTTACCAGACAAGGAAACATCTGGGCAATTGGTCCTGTTCCAATTGCCCAGGATGGAGTCTGGCGATCGGTGAGTAGCTTGACTTTGTTTTTGGTGGTTTATACTTTCTCTCTGTTGTTGACGGTGACAACTCCACCTGTCGCCTTGGTTGAGGGACTAACACTATTGCTCTCCCCACTACGTCGCTTGAGATTACCAATCGACGAGTTTGCGCTGATGACGTTGCTGGCACTCCGTTTCTTCCCAACCCTTATAGAGGAAGTAGAGCAGCTGATCAAGGCACAGACTGCACGGGGTGCAGACGTGTCGCAGGGTGGATTTCAGGAGCGGTTGCAGAGCCTAACGGCATTATTTGTTCCCCTGATGCAGGGGGCATTGCGTCGTGCTGCTGACTTGTCAACGGCTTTGGAGGCACGCGGTTATGAGGTTGAGGGACATCAGACACTCCTGTATGAAACATCACTTAGGGGAGTTGACTACGGTGTGCTAGGTGCGATCACGATTGTCACAGTCGGGGCACTTGTTAGGTAGACCGCAATTAAAAAGTAAACGTGGTGCGGATAGCACCAATCACAGTACTAGAGTTAGCACTATTGTCGTCAGGCGCTGTGAGCAAGATGATACCGGGAGTAATGGCGATGTTGTCGCTCAGCTGGTACTGATAAAACCCTTCTAGGTGAATTGAAGTGTTTGGATCTTTACCGATCGAAGTCCGCAGAGAGCTGCTTACACCTGTCACCTTAGGCTCCATCCCAACGATGATGCCTGCCAAACTCCCCTTGCTGAGAAAGTCAGGAAAGGCAAAATTGACGGCAAAGTTCAAAATACTGAGGTCGCCCCGGCTAATTGTGCCGACCGGCGTAGCTAGGCTAGCGAGGATGCGACTAGCGGTGTAACCTGCCCAGCCATTGATCACAAATTGCGGATTGACTTGGTAGGATGCCTCAATACCGTAGGAATTGCTAGAAACTGGGAGACCTAGAGACCCCAGAGGCACGGGCTGAATCGAACCCGCAGAACTGCCAGGAGTCGTCAGTCCACCAGTGGTACTGGCTGCCAGGAACGAGCGCAGGTTAGCTCGCCGACTACCAGCAGTCAGGTCATCGTCGAAGGAATTAATGTAGGTTAAGCCAACTGTCAGCGGCTTAATCGGCTTGATTGTAAGCTGGGCGATCGCGCCATAAGGACCATCAACCAAGCCATTAGCTCGGGTGGGATTTGATACACTCGGTGTCGTGGCGATATAGCCTAAGCTCAGTTCCAAAGCATCGCTGAACTCGTGCCTTAGTCCTAACCCTGCACCGCCGATGAGGTTATAGATGGGGTTGCGAGTTCCAAAGTTAGACAGGGCACCGCTAGTGCCGTCGTTATCGATGTAAGGGTTAATGGTGTTGGTATAGTCATCCGGTTGCCCAACATTACCCTCTAGCACCACCGTTGTTTTGTCACCCAGCGGAAATTGATACAGCAGGGCATCGACAACAACACTATTATCGTTGCCAGTGTTAGCAAAAGTTGAGCCAGCGAAGCGTAAATCACCTTCTGGCGTTAAAGTAGAACTGGCAGAAAGCGCATTCAGATTGAGCGACTGGAGGCGGACTCTCAGCAAGTCCTTGCCCGTGAAGCTAGAGTCAAAGTTCAGCCGCACGCGATCACCCACGGCAGTTGAATTGCTGATGTTTTGGCCGTTAGCATTTTGCCCGGTTGGGATCCCGACAACGGCAAAGATTGCTTCCGCATTGAGTTTGACCGTTGTAGAAAATTGTTGCGTTTCTAATTGCGCTGTTCGCGCTTCGACGACGTCTACTCGCCCCCGCAGAGCTGCTAGTTCTGTACCAAACTCTTGCTGTAGTCGTGTGAGCGTATCGATATCCTCTTTGCGCAGGTTAGATGTGGCAACGGCGATCAGCTCATTGACGCGATTGAGGCAAGCGTTCAAGCCAGCCGCAAACTCGTATCTGGTGAGAACACGATTTCCGCGATAGGTACTATTTGGGTAGCCAACGATGCAGCCATAGCGTTCGACCAGCGATTGCAGTGCTTGAAATGCCCAATCTGTGGGTTTAACATCTGACAACTGCGACACAGATGTCACCTGCGCCATCGGATCATCGCTGTCGGTATGTTCGTCGTCTTGATTCGTTGAGTTTACTGTTGGATTGTCAGCACCTGATGCCTTGGGGGATAACGTCGTAGGGCTTGCTTGTACGGCTACATTAACGATCCCCTCTGCGGTAATGCTTTGCCGAAGTGCTTCTTGCCGTCTTGCTGTTGCCGTATTTGTGTTAAGAGTTGTTAAGACCTGCGATTGTGTTGTTGCTGGTAGCGGCATCTCGGCAGCGTCAGCTTGAGTATGAACCGGAGTTACTGTAGCACCAGCAAGTAGCATCACCCCAAAAACTGCTGAGCCAGCCAGCAGAGAGTTCCACATTTTTACCATTTCTCCTTCTATCCTCACACCGATTCAAGCCTTTCAGATGTCCTTGCCAATGTCAAAAGACAGGCAGTCAATGAAATGAATAAGCAAAGTCATTATTCGAGTTATTTCAGTCCACTGCCTCAGGACAGTCCTTCTTTAAGAAAAGAAGTTTTTGGGTAAGTTGACAATCCTACCCTGGGGCATACTGAGGGATCACTTCTCAGGCGTTGCTCTGTTCTAGCCTGAGCGATCGCCCCTACGAGGTTAGAAGAGTGCGATCATCCATCGCCAAAGGCGGGGCTGTCTATAGCGAAATGACAACCCTGGGACACGACTAACTTTCACGAACTGGCTGCCCAAATAATTGAAATATCGCTGTAGTGCCTGAATATTGAATCAGCGCTCACAAGCGTCATGTCTTCCAACTGTGCCTGTGCGATTAACATTCTGTCAAACGGAGCTCGGTGATGCATAGGTAGTGCAGCCGCTCGTAAAGCATGAGTTGCTGTAATTTCTAACGATCTCAAACCTAACTGTCCCATACGGCTAGAAATGTAGCTGTCTGGTGGCTCTGGCAACGGTAACTTTCCAATTGCAACTTTAATACCTATTTCCCAGATGCTAGCAACAGAGAACCATAGCTCGTTGGTTTCGTCAGCAATGTGGGTTATTGTTTCCTCGCTCAACCGCTCTGGTTGAGCAAACCACCACAACCAGCATTGAGTATCTAACAAGGGTTTCACTCTTCATTACCCTCAAATGCTGCCAAGATTTCCTCTGGCAAAGGAGCATCAAAGTCATCCGGCACAATAAAACGCCCTCGATCCAGCCCTAAACTGTTTCGCCGATTAGATGAGATGTGAAACGGAACCAACTTTGCAATTGGGATGCCTCGGTTTGAAATAATAATTTCTTCTCCAAGTTCTACACGGGACAACAGGCGTGAGAGGTTTATTTTGGCTTGATGGATATTTACAGTTTCCATTTTTTTATAGAACTAAGTCCATAAACTTAGTCTGGTCATATTGAATCTTGTAATGCAAGAACCTTTAGGTAATGCTCATCAGACAAGGCGGATAGCGCGATAGAATCGGGTAACAGGGGGGTCCCTCCACGTCCCCACAGCACCCCGCATGCGGCTCCGCACGGGGCGATTCTTCAAGGTTTAGACGCTTCAACTCTAAACAGGGAACACTACACCTGCGAAAGATGCTGTAGATTCTAAATGCCCCCCCACTGGATTGATTTTCTTGCATAAGACAGGTTTTATTAGAAGGTTACATGGAATGATTGACCCTCTCTTAAAACACCTATTGATTATGTCTACAGCTACGCTTAACATCTCGTCTTTAAACTTGATGCACTGGTTAATTCAGCCCCAGTTAGCCATGCATGTCCCAGACGGCTTCTTGAACTTACCAGTTATTTTAGTCACCTGGGCGATCGCCCTGGTTCTCATTGCTGTATCGCTGAAGCAGGCACAGGCAGAATACAAGGAAAGAGCTGTACCTCTGATGGGAGTCTGTGCTGCGTTTATCTTTGCCACGCAGATGGTCAACTTCCCGATTCCAGGCGGCACGTCTGGACACCTCTTAGGTGGAACACTCGCGGGAGCATTACTAGGTCCATGGGCTGGATCGCTAGTCATGGCTTCGGTATTTATTGTACAGGGGACTGTGTTTCAAGATGGTGGCTTGACGGCATTGGGAGCCAACATCTTTAACATGGGACTGATCGGCACGTTTGGCGGCTACTATCTCTACCGAGCAATTCGATTTGCCATCGGACGCGACACTTTGCGGGGCATGGTAGTGGGTATAGCTATTGCTTCCTGGACAAGTGTGGTGGTAGCCGCGATTGTGTGTGCGTTTGAACTAGCTTTGTCTGGAACAATTCCCTTGGCTGTAGCTTTCGTAGCTATGGCCTCTTGGCATGTGCTAATTGGCGTTGGCGAAGCGCTGATCTCAGTGGTGGTAGCAAGCTTCATCTGGCGGTCTCGACCCGATCTATTCTATGATCCGCCTCGGAGAGCGAAGTTATCTCGTTCTCTTTCATCACCCTAGGGAAATTGCATCAAACTTAACAGGAATCGAATACGTATGAGTAGTAACCTCTCACAAACTCGAAATCGTGCCCTCCTCCTCAGTGGCTTAGGTGCCGCCTTGCTTGTTGCCATCTTCCTGTCCCCCTTTGCCAGCCAAGCTCCAGACGGTCTGGATCGAGTCTCAAAGGATTTGAAGTTTGAGGATAAGGTGCCAAAAGAGACACCCGCCCAAAAGCTACCTTTTCA
>CAXUIV010000011.1:0-23845 GCA_964250875.1 uncultured bacterium | reverse complement strand
TGTCGTAGTTCTTTTGAATCACAGGCAGATTGAGCGACGCTGGTTTGACCCAGCCACCAACTTGTGGTGTGAGTATGATGGTTTGGCAGGCGTTAAGCGATCGCATATCCCGTATGGGGTCGTACATTGGCGGGATGAAATCCCAGCACAATCTGATCTTTAGGAATGCCTGCATCCACAAGCTCGTAGGTAATACCGTCTTCGGTTTCGTCCCGCTGTACCCAAATTTTGCCGTCAATGATATCAAGGTGAATCAAGCAACCATGGACACGGGTTTTGCGATCCCAGCCTAGGGTGACAAGAATGTAGCTATCGTGGGTTTCATCAAAGACGGGTTTGCAGATGAGTTCACCGTGGGAGTAGGGGATTTGCGTGTAGGGAAGTAGGATGTCTTTAATGATTTGGCGGTAGTAGGCTAGTTTTTCCATTGCAGAATTACCTCTTGTTCAGCGTCAAATACAATTAGTTTTATATTTTCATCTTCGATCATCAGTTGACCAATGGGTTCCTCGAATAGAGAGTTGAACACTACATCATTCACAGCTAAGTAGAGCATATAATCTGGGTAAGTCCGACGCATAACAGCGCGGTAGATGGCATACTGTCCAATTGCATCACGAAAAGCCTCCATCTCAGAAGCACGGGTAAAGCTTTTGACCTCAACGGCAATTTTTTCTTCTGCTCGTGTTGCCACGATCAGGCGTTTTGCACCCAGATCGACGTACATATCTTTTCGTCCCCATCGTAAATGCAGTGGATCGTGGGTAATAATCCAGCCATCTTTGACGAGTGCCTGTTTAACGGCATCGTGGTAGAGATCAAATGCTGGCATGTTGTTTCATTCCCGATCTTTCTGCCTCATCTGTTGTTAAAGTTAGTGTAAGGATTCAGGTGCTGGCATCCGGGACGAGAGAAGGCAGGTCCAGTTCATTGGGTGAAGCTGTAGCAATCAAAGCCTGCTTGAAGAATTCAAACGCCGAGCGGCCTTGAGCGCGGCAGGTCTGAATCACAGTGAGTAAAATAGCCGTCTGTGCAAAGCCCTGCATGGAGCGCGAACCCGAAGGGTTCGCAGTCGCCTGCGGAGGGAAACCCTCCCGCAGCGCTGACTCACCACCACAAACCTTGCGCTTGGTGACGGCTAGGCGCAAGGAACGTTCGGAACGATTATTATCAGGAGGCACCTCTGGATGGTCGAGGAAATACCACCACTGATCAGCTTTGTTGCGTAACGAGCGCAGCAACAAACCCGCCGCATAACCGGATGACGGCAACCGCTGCTCGAGTGCCTTTTGCACATCGGTTTTGAAGCTCTCGGCCCAACTGCGGTAAGCACTGGCATCTTGCGTCTCTCGCCATTGGCGATGTGCCGCAAAAGCGGCATCAATCAAGTCGATAAATACCTGTCCCAGTTGCGGATTGTGACCATGCTTGAGTTTGATGACTTTCTTAAAATGTCGTCTCAAATGCGCTCTTACTTTCTGTTGAGCCGTAACCGGATAACCGTTGTACACACTGAAATCATCAGAACTGAGGACCCCAGCAAAACTTTGGCCCAACAGCGTTTCTAATTCTGCTCTGGAGCGGGTATCTCCAGCATGAAACAGGCAAAACCCCTCGCCGCAAACCACCCACATCCATTCTTTGATGCCTTTGACCAACCACGGTGTTTCATCCACCTGCACATGGGAGTGTTGCTTGACCCACTCTCCCAGTCCCTCCACCGCATGAGTCACCACCTTTGATGACCGCACATTGGTGGCTTGCAGCGTCCCTGTACCCACGGCAATTTGACCTAACTCCAACAACCCCCATCCGGGGGCGCAGCAATTCCTGCTGCTTTTCATACGATAGATGCCCATAGTTGCCCAGCCATACGAGTAGGGACTGTAACTGTGTTCCCAAACTTTGCTCTCCCACCACCGCCGCCGGTAGTTGTCCCCACACCTCTGCCCCGCAGTTCTCACAACTGCAACACTGCTGCTCATACTCCATCACTTCTATCGCACGTTCGACTAACTCCGCCACTTGATAACGCTTCACCTTCACAGGCGTTGGCGCAAATTCTGTTCCCCCACATGCTGGACATTCGCTCGGTCGCACGACTTCGTAGCGATCTACTCTCCCAAAGCCCTTGCGTGTTTTTCCCTCATGTCCCGGTTGTCCTCCAGGTTTTCGCTTCCCCTCTTGCCCCTCGCTCTCCTCTGGCTTCCCCTGCTCTGAACGCTTGTGAATATCACTTGATGGCGGTGAGGACGAACTCCGACTATCACTGCTCGCATTCGTTTTTAGCCGTTCGACTTCTGCCACCAGTTGCTGAATGATTTCTTGCTGACGCAACACTAGTTCCACCAACGCCTCGATCGGCGTTTGCATTTACTTTTCTCGCGCTCAGCTATCGGTGGCATCTGGATTGGCTCCATACTGCTACGTTATATTCTTCTCCCGCTTTGTCAAGTCCTCGGCACCTGAATCCTTACAAGTTAGTTTCGCTCACTTATCTGTATTCAAACCTCCTAAACCCCTGGCTCGAAAATCTGCCCAACCGTCAACTCCAACCCTACAAGCTCAACCGAGAAGATCGCCTCACCTCCACTGAATACGCCGACTTCCCGGTAAACTTCGCCGCCTAGCGTTAGCACCATTACTGTTTGAGCCACTGAATCTACCAACCAATATTCGGGAACAGCAATCGCGGCATATTGTGCCCGCTTGTGGATGTAGTCTCTGTCTCGGTTGGTCTTGCCAGGGCTGACGACTTCAGCAACGAGGCGGGGTGGGGGCATATCTAGAGTAATGATTAGCCGCCGCTGCATCAAATTCAGATGTTCCGGTCTCAGGACTACCAGATCAGGATAGCGATTTGCAGAATCGTCGGGTTGTAGGAGAGGAACTTGCAATTCCAATGCATGAATTTTGACCAGGCGAAGGGGGAAATTAGACGCCGCGAGCAAGAATTGCAGGTAGTTTGCAATCCAGTTATTGACTTCTGACGGCGGTAATTCAACTAACTCCCCATGAATCAATTCGTAACGTCCTTCTACCGACGCCGCATCACTGTATAAGAGATACTCCTCAAAGGTTGTGAACTTTACCTTGGCTTGAGTCATAGCCCCTCCCGCGCAGATGTTGTTCCGATCCTAACTTGCCAACAAAACTACGGAATAAAGTTGTTGCTTTGGTGATAGATGGCAAGCTGAGATTGGTTGGTTGATTGGACACTTAGCATCAGCCGCAGGTTCCCACTCTACAAGGAGCCGAGCTAAACTGGCACCTTTATGAAACTCCCTCACAGCCCCCGTAGGACCATCGGCAGCCTCAGCTTCTGTTGCTTTCCACCCCTGCTGCGCCAGCATTGCGCTTAAATGACTGACAACAATATGAAGTTCTGTAAAGTTTCGCCCATCACCTACCGCTTTGAGTTGGCAGCTAGCCCTTTGCCCTTTACCAATGCGGCCACTGACAGGCGTTTGTGATACACTTACCCTAACTTTCAGCACCTTAGCCATCTCCCGCCGAAGCTGGTGGCAGGCGGCAGTAGGTAATGGTTGATAGCGGCGTGGGGAAGTTTGTGCAGACGGGGCTATACTCAACCCGATGGCTACAAGGCTTACACTCAGCAAGCAAGATAATGTTGCAGCTTTTAACTGAGAGGGTTTCAACATATTAAGATTTTTGTTAGAAATCACTTTTATCACTCAGGTCCGAGGCAAGATATCGGGACAAAAGAGCAAACAAACTGCCTCTCTATCTTGCCCTCAAAAGCCCTCAAAACGTCAAACACAATTAGTTTAAGAGCTTAGTCGCCATGATTTGCAGTCAGCAAGGCGCAATTGCTCTTCCAGACGTTCTGTACACTCCTAAAGATAGAAGAAGCTCTGTGCTTCTTGCCACACTTCTCAAAGACGGGGCACCAGGCTCTGTTTTTCGCAATTGCTCAAGAAGGGAATATTTTTCGGTCAACTAATGTGTATTATTGTGCTGGCTCGTTTTGGATTGTCTGACCGGGTTCATTCTTCCAACTGTGTTGTATCCATACTTCGTGCTGAGATGGCCAAATAGATACCGGCTAAAACTACCAAAAACGCGAGCCAATTCACCATAGGTAAGATTTCAGAGAAGATGATCGCCGCTAGGACTGCGGCAATGAGGGGAATTGCCAGCATTGAAACCGCAATGAACCCAGAGGAGAACTGTTTCAGGCTGTAGGTGATCAACCCTTGACCGATAGTTTGGGAGACGATCGCTAGAGTAACGACAGCTAGCCATCCCGTCAGAGAGGTAGGAAACAACCTATCCTCTGTGACTAAAGCGATCGGCAAGACCGATAAACTACCAGCTAAACAGGTCCACTGCATGATGCTGAGCGTTGAGAACTTAACTCTGAGTCGTTCCAAACTTACCAAACAGGTTGCACCAAAGATTGCCGCTAGCAGGGCAGTTGCATCGCCAAGCAAATGATCACCTGCGACTTGCAGATCTCCTATGCCGATCGCGATCACTCCACACACAGCGACTATCATGCCCGAAATAAATTTCACAGAAAATCGCTGACCCAAAAACAGCCATGCCCCCAATGTTACGAAGATTGGCATCGTATTCGTTAACAACGTGGAGTTGGCAACACTAGTTTGAGTCAAAGACCAAGCCGAACAGGCTAGGGAAGCAGCAAAGGTAACTCCGGCGATCGCTAACATGCCTAAATCCCCTAAAGTGTATGAGGCTGGGTATTCAATGTCTGCACTCGACCAGAGACGGTTAATTTGGACGAGTCCTTTCCAGAGGGCAAAAGCGATCGCTGCTATGCCCAGGCGGTAGAAAGTGGTTGCGTAGGGAGCTATTTCTCGTTCAGCGATCGCCGTCAGAATGTAAGCGCAGGCAATTCCCCCCAGTGCAATGACTAGAGCAATTGCTCCCGTTAAGCTCGATCTTAATGGAGTTGAATCGACTGTGATATTCCCGCTCTGATTCATGCAGCCTAAAAGGTTGTGTGCTACGTAAACACTGAATTCGAGCGATCATCGAATCTGACCGCGTCTTCAAGCTTCGTCAATCTGAGTCGTGAATTCTGTAACGGATGTAGCGGTGATTCTCGTGTAGGGTGGGCACTGCCTACCACCTAAAAGAGAAGCAGCCCTGAAAGTTCCCCAGAGCTGCTCCCGACTATGGCGTTTCTCTGTTGAATGCAATACGAGCAAACGCTTGGCGTTCACGGTTCATAGCGATCAACAATGAGCCACGAACTATGAACCGATTAGCCAAGATTTACTTTGATGACTTTGTTCTTCTCTTCTTCAGCTTTTGGTAGATTCAGCGTGAGGATACCGTTGTTGAACTCGGCTTCGACTTTGTCATTTTGGATCTGAGCCGGTAAGGGAATCACTCGATGAAAAGATCCGTAGCGAAACTCGGAGCGAGTGACGCTATTTTCAGATGTCTTAGTCTCAGACTTGCGCTCTCCCTTAATCGAAACTGCATCCTTTGTGACTTGCACGTCCATGTCTTTAGCTTCTAGACCAGGGACTTCAACTTTCAGGTGGACAGCGTTGGGAGACTCGTTCATTTCAACAGCAGGCATAAAGCTGATGCCGCCTTGGAATCCGTTTTCACCAGTCGGTACGAGATCATCGAACAGGCGATTCATCTGACGCTGCAAGCTCTCAACTTCTCGGAATGGTTGCCAACGAACTAATGCCATAATCGTTCTCCTTTAAACTCCAATGAATTTGCAAGTAGCTAGAGGCTTTTCAGGCAAAAGCCTACATTGTTTAAAGTAACGGTTGGATTGGTTGCTCTCAATCTCAACTTGAAATTAAGATATCAAAGGCGAAGTCGGGCTGAAGTTCGGTTTTTTGCTAACGTTAATTCTGAATGACCGTACTGTTGCTTACGGCGGTCTCCATCTTGATGTGATGCCCCCTTTTATGGCTACGGTGTACACACTCACTTTAATGTGCATAGAGATTTTTTCGGGGGAAGTGTAACTCACTACTCAGTTACACATGTGTCACAGGAGTTTTTCGCACATTTGTCAAATTTTTTTCTGACGACAATGCGAAACAGGAGTTCTCGCTGTCGCATTCAGTGAAGCTAACTTGGGGTTTGGGCGATCGCGAGGCATTACAAATGAGCCTGTAGACTGGTAGCATAGAAATGCTTTGCAGATGCTTTCAGATGAGTACAGAGTCGCTCAGTACCATCATTCTGCCGCATATCATATCAGCGTAAGAGTCCAGGTTGTTGACCCGGGTTAGTCGTACTGCTCAAGGCCAGTTGTAGCCAAGATTTCCTGAATGCGTTGCCGAAATAAGCGGACAGCAGAACGTTGACCTACTGTTCGACTTTGCTCAATGAAACCAGGAACTTCACCGACTGGCAGAAATGGGAAAGCGACGCTTTGAAGGACTGGTTCATATCCCTCCATTCGTTGATAAACTTCGAGTTTTTGGCGGCGGTATCTCCAGATTTCTGGGACTCCCATAGAGGCATAAATCGCAAACTTATCGATGGAAGAACTGGTATGGTCAGACTCGATTACTAAATCTGGTGGTGGATCATCCGGTAAGTTAATTTCTCTTCGACCTCTGACTCTGAACTCATTCTGGATGTAGAAGCAGGTGTCAGGTTCCACAGCACGGGTTAAGTCTTCCCGTTCCAAAGTTAAAGCACCAAGTTGTCTGACTTCGATTTCTAGTTCATCTGCTAAGACTTCAACAAAGTTTGCTAGCAGGATTTTTGGTTCTTCATGTTCTGTAAGCGGCATTCTGATTTCTAGCGTTCCTCGGTCATAGGCAATCCTCCAAGGACGACCATCTCCAACTTCCGCCATTAGTATTTTAAAAGTTTGCCAGCTAATACCGTTTAAGATGACGCTTGAGGCAGGTTTTGGGGTTTGTAAGGGAGCGAGCGACTCTACCATTTCACTTTTCCCTCCTAGAGCAAAACAGGAGTATTTGTCTTTTGCCGTTTCCCGGTTGCGACTAGCCACTTACCGCCAGAAGGCGCTAGAGTAATGCCGCGACGTACAGGTCGAACTGGACGATCGCCAGCAAGTGTGAGCTGCCAGCGCGACAAGACGGTTGCTAACACCAGTTTCATTTCAAACAGCGCAAACGCCATGCCAATACAGCGCCGGTTACTGCCACCAAACGGGATGTACTCGTATGGGGAAAACTGCCGTTCTAGAAAGCGCTCTGGTTTAAACTGCTTCGGATCTGGGTAGAGATCTGGGCGATGGTGGAGTAAATAGATACATCCAATCAGGGACGTACCTGCCTCAAACTTGTGGCCCATAATTTCAACAGGTGAGTTTGCAATGCGAGGGAAGGTCAGCATAGCAATCGGGTAAATGCGCAGTGTCTCCTGACAGACAGCGCTGAGATAAGGCAGTTTTGTTACTGCATTAGAGTCCTCGTGATCGCCAACTGTGTCCAGCTGTTGCAACAGCCGATCTCGGACCGTCGGTAGGTGATGAATCCAATACAAGGCCCAGGTTAAAGCTGAGGCTGTCGTTTCATGGCCAGCCACAAGGAGTGTCAGCAACTCATCGCGTAATTCCACATCTGTCATGGGCTGACCATTCTCATCTCGTGCCGCCATTAGCAGAGAGAGGATATCTGTACGAGGATGGGAAGATGCATCTGACATCTCTGTACGGCGCTCGTGAATCTCGGCGTAGAGAAGTCGGTCAATTTGCTGCTTTTGGCGCAAGAAGTGCCCTCCTGGACTCCAAGGACCTAAATCTCTTTGGAGTGTTTTGAAGAAGACAAAGCTAGAACGTAAGGGAGAACCAGTCACATCAAGGAGTGAACTGAGGAGTTGCTTCAGTTGGTCGTAGCGCTGTCCCTCATGCAGACCAAATACAGTCTGTAGAATCACGGCCAGAGCAATAGCCTGCATGGAGCCGCGCACGGAGACAGCCTCACCCAGATGCCACTGCCCAGTCACTCGCTCCGTGATGTCTCGGATAATCTTGCCATAGGCTCGCATGCGATCGCCATGAAAAGGAGGTGTCAACAGCCGCCGTTGGCTCTGGTGGCGATCACCATCCAGCAATAGCAGCGACTGGTCGCCTACCCAAGGTTGTAAAATTTCGTTTGCCCTGCCAGAATCGAACTGCTGTGGTGGCGCTGTAAAAATCTGCTGAACTGCCTGCGGATGACTCAGAAACACCAAGGGCTTGCTCAGGCGCGCTGTGAAGCTGTCACCATAGCGCGCTTGCGACGTTTCCATAAATTTCAAGGGGTCAGTAATCCACTGGAGCAGCTGTAGTCCTGGTGGAGTGCGGGGACCATCTGGCAGCATAGGAGTTTGGGTTGGAACTTTTTTATTGTGATTCTGATAGGTTAACAGAAGTGACAAGAACACCTCAGAGCTTTTACAAATCCACCCAAAGATAATGAAGATTAAGAATTCAGTGCTGTATGTTCCTGTGATGTAAGTGGAACAACCTATAGAGACTTTATACGTAACGTCTCTATATAGAGGTAATTACGTAGGCATCAATCAGGAACATTTTGTTAAAATCAACGTCACACACCTCCTACTTCTCAACTAACGTCGCTCCCTTTATTACCCTAAAAACAGTTGGGAACATTTCCACAAAACTAGCATCTCTTCTATTAACAGACGCTGATTAATTGGAGTAAATCAATTCATGTTTAACACACCTAAATGGCAATCTGGAACTGCTTTGTTCTTA
This sequence comes from uncultured bacterium, assembly GCA_964250875.1. Taxonomy (GTDB): domain Bacteria; phylum Cyanobacteriota; class Cyanobacteriia; order Cyanobacteriales; family Chroococcidiopsidaceae; genus CAXUIV01. The sequence continues at coordinate 15,147 of CAXUIV010000011.1, read as the reverse complement.
GGCTTGGGAATGCTCGCTAGTACAGTTGCACCTTTTTTAAGTGCTGCTCCTACACTGGCTCAATCAACTCTTGCTGATATTCAAGGCAACTGGGCTCAGTCATGTATTACCCAACTATCACAGCAGGGAATCATTAGTGGCTATCCAGATGGCACCTTCAAACCCGGTTCACCTGTCACCAGAGCTGAGTTTGCCGCTATGGTTGGCAAAGCTTTCCCCAATGCAGCTCGGACTCGCAATGCAATGCAGTTTGTGGATGTGCCCTCAAATTACTGGGCTTATAACGTGATTGAATCAGCGGCTCAAACCGGCTTTCTCTCAGGCTATCCCGGTAACGTTTTCAACCCCAATCAAAGTATTCCTCGCGCTCAAGTTTTGGTAGCTTTGGCTAGTGGCTTGAACTATGCTCCCACCCAACCTGCTACTGCAACTTTGAATGCTAATTTTACCGATGCAAACGCCGTTCCGTCATACGCTGTTAGCGGCATCGCAGCAGCAACTGAAAAGCGTCTTGTCGTTGATTATCCCGACGTCAAGTTCCTCAATCCTAACCAATTGGCTAGTCGGGCAGAAGTGGCAGCTTTCTTGTGTCAAGCTACATCTGGTAACGGAGTAGCTTCTGGAGTTCCTCAGCAGTACATTGCGGGCAATGCTAGCTCCCCAACCGCAATGCTTCCATCTGGAACATCCATTCCAGTCAAGTATTCTGACGCTAAAAAGATTATTGTTACCCCAACTGAAACTTCACCTTTAACTCTAACAGTCGCTCAGAATGTCACGAATGCTCAAGGAACCGTGGTGATTCCTGCTGGCAGTCAAGTTGTCGGTCAACTGCGACCAGCAACCGGCGGATCCCAGTTTGTGGCCAGTTCACTGATTGTTAATGGTCGGCAGACTCCGATCAACGCCACTTCTAATGTCGTTACAACCACTCAAAATACGCGGAGTCCTAACTTCCTGGCAATTGTTGAGGACGCAGCAATTGGGTCGGGAGTCTCCGCTGCAATCTCCGGACTTGCTGGTGATAAGCACATTACCGCTGTAAAAGTTCTAACTGGTACAGTTGCTGGTGCTGCCGTAGGCGCAAGTCAGAATCGCAACATTCTTTCCTCTGTGAGAGATGCAGCACTGGGAGCGATCGCCGGAACCGGGATTGCTGGAGTCACGGGTGACCATACTATCACTGCTGGAAAAGTCTTGGGCGGTGCGGCGGCTGGAGCGGTGATTGGCGGTATTGCCGACCACGGACCCACAAATCAAGTGGTAGTCATTAACCCCAATTCAGACTTAACCCTGACATTGAATAGTGACTTATCCACACAGTAGATATAGAGATGTGCTGGGGCACGTGTTTTACACTAGCCCCATTGCCCCTGCCACTGCCGCCATGGTGGGATCTATTCCCTGCTTAAACGAGTTTTGACAGTGTTTAATTGCGATCTCCGGATCTTTGAGACCATGACCCGTGAGAACACAAACCACAGTGGCACCCGTCGGCACTTGGTCTTTAACCTTCAACAACCCAGCAACGGACGCCGCACTAGCGGGTTCACAGAAAATGCCTTCCTCGGAGGCTAGCATCTGGTAGGCTGCCAAGATTTCGTCATCAGTAACGGAGTTGAACTGGCCCTGACTGGCTGATTGGACCGCGATCGCCCGTTGCCAGCTAGCGGGATTCCCAATCCGAATCGCCGTTGCTAGGGTTTCTGGGTGTGCTACTGGCTTACCTGTAACCAAGGGAGATGCCCCAACTGCCTGGAATCCCATCATGCGCGGCAGGCGATCGCACTTTGCCGCCTGGTGGTACTCACAAAATCCCATCCAATAGGCTGTAATGTTACCCGCATTACCCACCGGGATACACAGCCAGTCGGGTGCATCTCCCAGCGCATCTACAATCTCAAAAGCAGCGGTCTTCTGCCCTTCGAGTCGGTAAGGATTGACCGAATTTACCAAAGTGACCGGATAGTTGTCCGCCATCTCGCGCACAATTTCCAGCGCTCGGTCGAAGTTACCTTTAATTGCCAGGACCTCTGCCCCATAGAGCAATGCCTGCGCCAGCTTACCCAGTGCTACATAGCCCTCAGGAATCAGCACAAAGGCCCGCATTCCGCCCCGTTTAGCATACGCTGCTGCTGCCGCCGAGGTATTTCCAGTACTGGCACAGATCACCGCTTGCGCCCCAACTTCCTTCGCTTTGGAAATTGCCACCGTCATTCCCCGGTCTTTAAAGCTGCCTGTCGGGTTGAGACCGTCGTATTTAACAAGGATGCGTATTTGTCTACCTAAGCGTTGGGCAATTGAAGGGACTGGAATCAGAGGAGTGTTGCCCTCCATTAGGGTGACAACTGGAGTTGTTGCCGTCACTGGCAAGTATTGCCGGTAGGTTTCTATTAGTCCAGGCCAGATCTGGCGGTCAGTAGCAGCAGATAAACTGAGAGTCACAGGAGTTTTTAAAAACTGGAAGGTTAAAGGTTTAAAGGCGACTGGGTATAAAGATCGGTTTCGATCACCTCTTAGTCTACCTCGTTGTCAGTTGTTGGTCGTTGGTTGTTAGTTGTTCGCACAACAACCAGCAACTAGTGATCAACAACCAAAGCAGGAAATCCTACCATCTTCAGGTGTGGAATGAGTTTTAACTCATTTGGAACCTCGGTAAACAAGTTACTACAGAAGTTATAAAATATTTGTAACTTTTAAGATAAGATCGATTCTGGTGTGAGTAGGCAAAAATAGCTAGTTAGTTGCTAATGTCAACCTGGTCATCTATTGTTTCCCCTTCCCAACTCTTAGTGGACGATTCCCAGTCGGGGAGTAACGTTTCTGCAACATTAAGCCAGCGTCCCAGTTTAAAAGAGTCGGTCAAGTCCATGTATCAGTCCGCTCAGCAGGTCAAATTCTTAGACCTGCAAGCAGAAGTGGAATCACTGTTGCAGCAGCTGCAAGCGCTGAAGCAACAGCGAGTATCTACAGCCTGTGAGCCTCAGGAGTGACAGCCCATGTAGTAGAGAGCGACAGTTAGTAGCAATGAGGCACATTAACGTTTTCATGCTGCAAACCACAGCATGAATCAGCTATTAATAGTGCCGCACCATTAACTGCAACAAGCTGGGCTATCTGGCCTTATGAAAAGATAGTCACAAAGAGTTCGGTTATTTCTATTCTTCTATAGTACATAAATACTAACCACCATATTATCTTGGAATTGAGCGATTGCGGTCAGGCGTGATTTCGCTTAGATTTCGAGTCCCAAACGTCCTTGGTCGTTTTCCATAAGGACCAAAAATATGTGTGATTTGGATTTAATCTTTGGCACGGTGTTGACTTTAGCGGTGATGTTAATGACGGTTGTGGGCTGTACGCCACAGCCAGCAGAAGCGCCTAGACAGCTTCATCTGTCTCAAAGATGGGAACTACAGCGGGGAGATGTCGTGGCAGGTCATCAAGTGGTGAGCGGTCTTGGAGATATTAACATCGCTTTGCATGGCGATGCCGTGTATGCACCTTTTGATGGTCAGGTGCAGCCTTACAAAGGTGACTGCGTAATTTTTGCCAGCGAGGAAGTGCCGAGCTACCTGCTGCGGCTTTGTGGGTTACATCAGACGAATTTTGGACCCAGGCGTGCGGGAGAAGCGATTGGCGAGGGCGACGAATTGCAGTTAGCGGTACTCAACGAGCAAGCCGATGGTAGGTGGGCACTGGTGGAGCCTTCTAAGAAGATACTAGCAAAAGTTTTGCAGCGACCCTGAATTGTCAGGATGACTTCTGATTATCAGCAGATGCCACCGCAAAGCTAACGATTTTCCAGGGTTCAATCCTGAATGATCGCTCACCGGATGGTGGCGATGGCACTGATAGCTCTAGTAGATCGACGGTATGAGCTACACTCAACGGCAAATCACTCCGCAACGACAACTCACCTGGGTCTCCATGACATTCATAACACCGTAGAATCCACTGGTGAGGATCGTCTTCTGACTGCTTAAACGCCATCACGATTAAATTCTCACCTGACAAATCCAACAGCCGACCGACAGCAGGCAATGTATTGTCACTTGCGTCTTTGTCACTTGCGTCTATAGAAGGACAAATCACCTGGAGCGGTAAGTTTAATTCATATCCTCGTCGAACTGTGTGAGCTGATTGCCAACTGCCACCGTGGGGATAAATGGCATAGGTGAATTCATGAAGCCCTCGGTCTGCATCTGGGTCGGGCCAGTTGGGACTTCGTAGCAGAGTTAAGCGCAACTGATTGGGTTGGCAGTCGTAACCGTATTTACTATCATTTAGCAAACTCACACCGTACTCGTTTTGAGTCAAATCTGCCCACCGCAGAGCTGGAACTTCCCACTTCGCCTGCTCTTCTGGGGTTTTGGGCTGAGTTGGTCGTTGAATAGCGCCGCAGGGAATCTCATAAGTGGCATAGTCAGCCTCTAAATTTAAAGGGAAAGCAACTTTTACCAACGTTTGACGCTCTTGCCAATCAACAGATGTAGCGATTTTGAGTACTGACGCTCCAGTCTGGAGGATGTAATCTTGACAAAACTCCGATTGACCCAACTGCCGCACCACACGTACACGCTGCTGGACTGGACCACCTATCCACTGAATCGATTTCAACTGGGTTGGAGGTAAAGGGTGTTGGGTGTAGTTAGGGTCAATGTTCCAAGCATCCCAATACTGACCGCGATCTTGAAACGCCTGTAGTTGATTTCCCCCGGCTTCGTGCAAAACCTCTCGCTCATGGACTTTATCAAAAATACTGCCCAAATCACCAGTCTTAACATCAACACTCACCCGCAGTAATTCATTCTCTAGAACCATGGCAGTCGGGAGGGTAGGTTGCTGATTGCGTCTCAATTGACTGCACTCCTCCGTTTCTGTATGCACCTCTTCGAGACACAGCCAAAAGAGTCGATAACCAACAGATGGAATATCGGCTGCCAGAAACAAAAGTGTTGCCCCCTCCTCCACTTGAGACAGCACATGTTGTCCTGACAGATCGTAAACGTGCCACTCTTGCCCATGTGGCGGTATACCTGATAAAGCGACGGAGACGACTTCGGACCTCTGCCAGTTGAGTGAGTTAAAAACGAGGAGTGGTAGGGGTGAAGATACTCCAGAACCACTAGCATGCGGCAAACAACATACAATTTGGGACGCGATCGCTTCTAACGACTGCTGCAAGATCTGGGTTCCGACTCTTTCTGCCTCCTGCCAAGCCTCGTTGGCATCGGCATAGACCTGAGGAATGGAGGAACCCGGTAGAATGTCATGAAACTGATTAAACAGCACCTGCTTCCAGGCGGCTTCCAATTTCGCTTTAGGATACGGTGTTCCAGCACTTAGAGTTGCAAGACTTGCAAACAGTTCTGCTTGGTACAATAATCCTTCACAGCGGCGGTTCCAGCGTTTCTGTTCTGCATGGGTGGTGTAGCAGCCGCGATGGAATTCGAGATAGAGTTCATCAGTCCAAGTCGGAGTTCGGAGTTCGGAGTGCTGAGTGCTGAGTTGCTCTAGATAACTTGCGGCTGTGCTGAATTCTAGACAGGGGAAGAGGGGGGATTGTTGCCAACGTTGGGCAACTTCTAACATATCGCGGGTGGGACCACCACCATGATCACCAACACCAGGAAGCCAGAGAGACTCACCTAGACCAGTCTGCTTCTCCCAGTCACAGGCATAGGCAGCCATCTTGACCGGGTCAACGCCTTCTCCAATCGGGGCAGACATCAGACCGAATACCTTGGTGCCGTCAGGTGACTGCCACCAGAAAACCTGATGGGGAAACTTTGTCGTGTCGTTCCATTGCAACTTTTGAGTTACGAAGTACTCAATTCCCCCTAAAGCAAGGATCTGTGGCAGAGTTGCACAAAAACCAAAGCTGTCCGGCAGCCAAGCGATCGTAGACACAGCGCCAAATTTCTCTAGAACGTAGCGTTGACCGTACAACAGCTGGCGCACAATTGACTCACCGTTGATCAGGTTTAGCTCAGGCTCAACCCATAATCCACCTACAGCCTCCCAACGTCCAGCTGCTACCTGTTGTTGAATTGCCGCAAACAGGTCAGGACGATGCTGCTCAATCCAAGCATAGAGTGCAGGAGTAGAATGGCAGAAGGTGAGGGGAAAGTCTTGCTGAAGCTTGAGAACAGATTCAAACGTGCGTTGGGCGACATCCCAAGTTTCACTAACAGGCCATAGCCAAGCTAAATCAAGGTGAGCATGACCCACAAGTTGGATACGGCGTTGCTTTATAAATGTGCTGTGGCTCGCGACCAGTTTATTGCGCAGGGAAAGGAGCGATCGCTGCATCTTCTGCCTATCCGGTAGCGCTGACCAGTCAATCTCGGCTACAGCTGCTGCCATTGCCAATTTTTCTGGGGCCAAATCCAGGTAGCGCTGTAGCACCGCCAACTCATCAGCCACAAAACCCGGATGTAGAGATGCTGCATGCCACGTCTCTACGTCGTACAGACAGAGCGATCGCACCAATGCGCCATCATCATGACCTGGACTGACGAGTCGCAGAGCAACATCAAACTGTTCACCGGGTGTTACCGACGAACTCAACAGGACTCGGACCGAGCAATCAAATAAATCTCCCTCCTGCACTCTCACACCATTGACAAATATTTGAGCAGCCTCTGCCCACCAAGTCAGCGCAAGCCGTAAAGAAAGCCCCTCTAGGGGATAGCCCTGTAGATGCTGCGGAATAATCAATTTTTGAGCGAGCCATAGGACTTGACGTCCAGATGACCAAGCAATATGTCCTTTAGCGTCAAGAGGGGCATCACCCCACCTCATCTCATCACCAGCAGCTTCCCTGCGGTGCCAGCTAGCCAGGATATTGACTTCACTACAGCAACGCAGTCTTTCAATCGCTGCCAAGATCAAACTGCCGTCGTGGGACATAGAGGATATCATTTTCGGTAGAATCAGGGCACTTACTGTTTTTACCAGGCGCTAGCTGTTAGTAGTTGGTTGAAGCCCAACAACCAACAGCCAACAACCAACAACTAACAAATCACTATCATGTCTTCCGCTTCCTCCGGTCGATATCAAAGCAAACTATTTAACTTTGTTCATCAGCGATCTCGCCGGTTGAGCGAGAGGTGCGCTCTCGCCTTTCGGCAACTCCAAGTCACTACGAGTTGGAGTGTACAGGCACTCTTTTACCCGATGTACCTGTTGTTATCAACCAAACAGGCTGCGTTGCACTCTTTCAGGCAGCGTGGGCCACAACCAGATGCCGATTCCCATCAGCCAACCCCCGCCGCTGACACACCGATTCAGAGAGTGCTACTAGCGGTAGATGTGCCATTAGAGGGAGCCACTGGAACCTCAAAAGACATAAAACCTTTAAATCTTTTAGCGTCTAACGCGCTGATGCGTCTAGCTGCGTTTTTGCCATTCAAGTTTTTAAAAACTAATCATAAAAATAGCTTTAATTCCTCATTCCTGACCTCTGATCATACGGCTACACCCAGCCATAAGCGCCCCATGGTGCAAGGAATTGCGAGCCAGTTATCTACTCGTACTCTGGTACTTGTTACCATTCAAAATGAAATACTAGATATATTAACGCCTCAGCAGCAGCAAAGATTACAGCAGCGGATTATTGGGGAAGTGGCTGCATACTGGCGTCATTGGCGATTGGCTGATGTGCCAACAACAGATCGAGTCAACTCACTCCTGCCATGGTGGAGCTTTCAGCGAATAACGGGCTGGGCGCATTTATCAATAGTGGTGTTAACGCTTCCTAGAAAAATCGCTGCTAGTCTAGGGCAACAGGAATCAAGGTTGGTTAGACATCAAGCCGGGGAGACGGATGTGTCGCCGGTAGCATTAGTTTATCCTTACCAAGCACTCACCTTCTTAGATCGCACTGTGGCTGAATTGGAATCAAGCGTAGTACCCGTTTCACAAGTGGCGATCGCTCTCACGCACCGCAGTCGGGAACTCATTCAGATATTACGCCAGTTTAGCGTGTCTTGGCTTGGTAGGGTTCAACAGGTGAACTCACCAGATGACCCATCAACAGCAGATCGGACAGTTAGGATTCAAGCTCTGATCTGGAGTGCAGTCGAATACTTCTTTGGTGATCGCCGTCAGAATTTAGGGCAGACTGCGTCAAAGCAAAGAGGGTTGCCGCATCCTCAGGCTTCCCAGCTACCTTTAACTCCGCCACACCTTTTAGTCGGTGCGGATGCAGATCCATGGCTGACGATGAGTGATTTGTTTGAGCAGCCGCCTCCGACAGGCAAGCCGCCGCATGTTGGTCAGCTACAGGATATCCCTCAACCGTCAGAGAGACAGGTCCTTGCAGTCAACGATTCGGTTGGATCGATTTGGAACAAGATGCGGCGGCTGAGCCATTACTTCTTGAATAAAGTTCGATCTCCCCAACCGCCCCTAACAAGGGGGGCTGTGTTCCCCTCGTTGCAAGGGGAGTTAGGACGTTCCAAAAGCAATCGTTTCCAGCGATCGCCACAACCACCATCTGGGCTGGCAGCACAAAACGGTGGCGTTGCCACCCAGTCCCGCAGCCAAGGCAGTCAGATCGATCACGCACCGGACTGGATCGAAACTCCCGCCACCGCAGTCGGTTACGTGAAGCATCCGTTAGAAAAACTGTTGGAGTGGTTAGATCGGGCGATGCTGTGGTTGGAGAAGGTATTGGTTAGAGTTTGGCAGTGGATTGCTGCTGGGTCAGACTAGAAGCGCTACGGAAAGTAGTTGTTTTCCTGAGGCACTCCATTTACAACGGACCTAATTCCGGAGTCAGTGAAGGGATTGCTGCCGCCAACCCAGTTGAAATCGCTGATTCGCAAGCTGAGGGAACCCAAGCCCAGTAGAGGGTTGTAGCGCAGAATAACTCCGTAGGTACGGCGGCTGTATTCCAGAATGTAGTCAGTGCTGATTTCTTGCCCCGTGCCGACATTAAATGTTGTTTGTACTCCCAGGCGAACGGGACCGTAAAGTTGCTGTAGAAACCCAGCTGAGAGTACCTGACTATCAGCAAAACGGTCGAACAAAAAGGGGGACTGGCCGACACGTAAACCTTGAGAGTAACTTAGATTGAAGCTGGTGTAGTCCAAAAACGGTCGAGACGAGTGACCAAACTGCCCTACTAGCCCAACGGTGCCAGTTAAGGATTCTTGGGTGTCACCACTTGTGTAGTAACCAGTAACTCCTTGTACTACAGTATACGCTTGTAAGTAGGGAATGACTGGTGTCGCCGTGTATCTTAATCCTTCTGTCGCTGTAGCGGGCAAACCTTTGCCTTGCCAAAGCAAGAAACCACGACTGAGTGTCGCACTGGCCTGAGCACGCCCCAGTGAGACACGGTTATTCTGTCGCACGACTGGCAGTAAGTTCAGACGGTCTGTATCGGAATTAACATACTGGGCACCCCCCTGGTAGTTTAAAACGATACCTGTCTTACCTAAAGGAATGTTAGAAGAGGTGATGATTCCGCCAAGACTGCTTTGTACAGTTTGAAAGCCGAGGGAACCATTAAATAAGCGATCACGAAAGCTATATTCCAGGCTAAGGAGATGAGGGAGTTGGTTGCCAATTACCTGCCGCAGGCGTAAACTTGCCCGCAGGGTGTTGTCGAAGTTGTTGATGTCGAAACTGGTAAAGTTCAACAACCCGCGTAAAGTAGTTCGCGGCCCCAGGTCGCCATCCAGATTCGCCCTCAACCCATAACTTGATGGATCGAAGAAACCACTCTTCTGGACTGCCCTTTGCAGGAGAAACTGCGGCGCTACGCGCAAGCTGAACTGTGGGGTATCAATTGGTGTAAAGCCACGCTCAATAAACACACCACCCCGATCATTGCCATCAATTCCAACCTGGGCGATCGCCGGACTAACTTCACGCCGCCGCCGGTCGATGACGGCTTCATTTTTGGGAATGGGTACAGATGTTCCTTGGTCAAACACCAGTCGTTGTCGAGACGTCCTGATCCGGTCTTCGAAGGGTGTCACATGTGTCAGTGTCACTTTATCTGCCCGCACCTCCAGTTCCGGCGGTGAAAACGGGTCATTGGTAATGCGCACATTGGTGGCTTGCCAGCCTTGAGGATAGAAATCAACGCGCTCGGCTTCAAACCGCAACCGCTTAATCTGACCACCTTGCTTTGTTAGGGGAAGGTTGCTAGCACTCCTGCCAGCACCGACCGTAACTCCAATGCCACCAGCGCTAGAGATACCCTGTAGGGGTTGATTGGCTAGAATGCGATCGCTTGGCGTTTCTGGCGGCAACCCGTTAGCTATGGTATCGGTAGGTAGAGAGAAATCAGTGCCAGCCGATGGTGTATAGATTTCACCTCTAGCATTAAAGATTTGCCCATCATCCTGAATGAAGTTATAGGTAAGTCGTTCGCCTCGCAGCACCTGCTTCCCGGTTGTCAGCAGGATTTTTCCTTCTGCCACTGCGATCAAATTTGCCAAATTCACTTGCAGCCGGTCGGCATTAACCACCGTTCCCTCAGTTCGCAGGACGACATTGCCCTCTGCGGTGACAATCTGGCGCTGTTGGTCGTACACTTGGCGCTTTGAGGTTAATTCAATAATTCTTTGCTGACCCAGAGCAGTGCCAGCCGGGAGCTTTTGCGCCAGTATTTGACTTTTCAGCTGTGACGTATCTGTGAGCTTGATGATGACAGCCGATGGGAGATAGGGAGGGGAGGTGAGAAACGAAGGTTCTGTCTCCTCCAATGGCTGTGTAAACCTTACTGAGTCTGCTGAGGAGCTATTGCTGGTTTCAAACTGCTGAGTCGGCGTACCTACTGATAAATCCAATCCCAGTAGATCTGCACTTTTAGCAACGCGGGTTGAGGAGGGTTCAGGGGGGAACGTCGCTGGGGGTGCAAGTGCAGATATGGATTTTGCAGTTACCGACTTTGCAGACGGTGTTGTTAGGGTCTTGGTATTGGCATTCTCAGTCGTTGAGAACTGGACAATAGCAGGCGGTGGCGGCGGTAAGACTAGGTGGGGCATATTTCAGCAAAAGGGAGCGAGTAAGCAACCCGGACGCCTGACCTCAACCGCAGCAGCAACCGCCTCTCCGGGAAGACTGAGGACTGAATAGTAGCTGTCTTCAGTCTTCTGGCCTGAGGTATGCATCTGCTGCTTATTCGATGTCCCGCCGACCAGGGTTACGAGACGGATCGTTTGACAAAAAGCCAAAAACGAATAGGCCAACAAAGAGGGCGACAACTACATAGACAGCGATTTTGAGGGTCAGCATAAGGATATCTCCGAACGGTGTGAGGAGCTGAAGGTATTTGCCTGGTTTTGCAAACAGCCTCCCTATGATACCCAAATGTTGGTCCATTTTTGGCTTGAGTTTTGCTGATTGCTCACCTCAAGACGCAGATAGATTTGTGCCCTAGGCTTTAGATGACGATTGCTACTGTCAAATGTTTCCCTGCTCCCACAGGCAAGATGCCCGTATTGCTCTGCCCCTCTTTAAAAATGTTTATGCCTTTTTTAAATAAAAACGGGAACTTTGTCCGAAACTTCATGAACGTAAGATGTAGCTCATTCTTAGTGGTGAGATTGACCGACGGCTGAGAAGCGCTTTAAGCCATTCAAAGCCTAAAAGCTGAGATCCGTTCTAAACTGACGCGATCTTCGCCGTTCAATCCGTTTTCGGGGTGCAGACTGAACTCAGTTTCCGATTAATTGGATGGAGGCAACCGATGAAAGGTTTATCGTCCGTAGCACAAGTTACAATGTTCCCGAAGCCAAGTGTGGGTACGGTTGAACAGACAATCACTCACCATCAGCCAGGACGAGTCAAGTTCCAGGCATCTTATTGGCCTGCCCGACTCTATCAGCCCGATTACCCACTTGCGGTGTTTCCTGGTGAGCGAGTTAGAATTGTTGGGAGACAAGGTATTACCCTGCTTGTTGTAGCAGTAAGCTCCATTTCCTAGGTTAGGTGTTGTCTCGCCCTTCAGTCCGCGCTCGTTTGGCTTGTAGGCGATCGCGTTTCTGCAATAAATCTTGAAGGCAATTCAAATTACTTTTTTTGCCTGGTGTTGGACAAAAGTAGTCTATGCTTGTTGTATAAGCAACTGGCTGTCAAGCTCGTTCTTAAAGAATTCATCTTTTGACATCGGAATCGGGACCACTAGTCTCATCCTTGTGCCGACAGTGTCTTTTTTGACCACGACCGGCTTAAGGAGACCCTGATGTCCCTATCTATAACTTCTCATCCGAGTGAAAACCGGCTTTTGGTTGCTCTCCCTTATGAGATCTACCAAAGTCTTTTGCCTGACTTAGAGCCTATTTCGCTGCCTTTCAAGAAAGTTCTCTATGAGTCTGGAGAACTTATTGACTATGTCTATTTTCCCAACGACGGTGTCGTCTCTCTGCTCACTAGTGTGGCAGACGGCACCAATGCCGAGGTAGGCCTGGTGGGCAATGAAGGCATGGTTGGTCTCCCCGTATTCCTAGGAGTCAGTACCATGCTTCTTAAGGCAGTTGTGCAGGTGCCAGGCGATGCGGTACGGATGCAGACAAAGGTTTTCCAAGCCGCTGTCACAGGTGGCGGTCCGCTGCACAACCTGCTGCTGGGCTATACATACGCGCTGATGCTCCAAATTTCGCAATCGGCTGCCTGCAATAGCCATCACACTGTACAGGAGCGTTGCTGCCGCTGGCTGCTGCTGACGCATGAGCGCGTGCGGTCCAACCAGTTTCCGCTCACTCAGGAGTTCCTCTCCCAAATGTTAGGAGTGCGCCGCGCTAGTATCACCGTAGTGGCTGGCAGACTTCAACAGGCAGGGCTAATCCGCTATAGTCACGGTCAAATTACCATCTTGGATTTGGCTGGTCTGGAGAATGCATCCTGCAATTGTTATCGACTAGTCCAATCAGAACTCGACCGATGGCTGAACGAGGAAAAATAAGCTGTTCCATACTTAGATGGTAGGATTTCTCGCCCAGACTGTCAGTTTTCAGTGGTCAATTGACACTAACCCAAAACTTTTACACCTATCTGTGGTCATAAAGAGTAGAATAACTTGGGTAATAAATAAAGACCAGGCACATCAACATCCGCTCCTTGGCAAAAGAGTATCAAACATTGCCAATTGACAGCGGAACTAAGTAAACAATAGCGATAGCTAGATTTGGAGGTTCTGCTGACAGATGCAGCCAATTCGTACATTTAATGTTTCACCTTCTCTGCCACCGCGATTGGAAAAATTGCGGCCACTGGCATACAACCTGCATTGGGATTGGAATGTCGAGACCAAAGATCTATTTCGCCGCTTAGACCCTGACCTCTGGGAATCTAGCCACCACAACCCAGTCTTAATGCTAGGGACCATCAGTCAAGCGCGGTTACAGGAAGTGGTAGAAGATGATGGCTTTCTCGCCCAAATGGACCGAGCCGCCAACCAGTTAGAAGACTACCTGCAGGAACGTACCTGGTATCACAAACACAGGAACCTGAGGTCTGGAGTTCAAAGTCAGGAGTCAACTCCTTTAACTCAAGACTCAATCAACGCTCAAAGCTCAGAGTATTACGCCTATTTCTCGGCTGAGTTTGGCCTCGCCGATTGCCTGCCAATCTACTCTGGAGGTTTGGGCGTACTGGCAGGCGATCACCTGAAATCCGCTAGTGATTTGGGTTTGCCGCTGGTAGGAGTGGGTTTACTCTACCAGCAAGGCTACTTTGCCCAGTATCTTAATGCCGATGGCTGGCAGCAGGAACGCTACCCAGTCAACGATTTTTACAACCTGCCCCTCCATTTGGAATGTCATCCCGACGGCTCAGAACTGCGGCTTGCGGTGGAATATCCTGGTCGCACTGTCTATGCGCGGGTCTGGCGAGTGCAGGTGGGAACGGTCCCACTGTACCTGATGGACACTAACATTGAACCCAACAGCGAATACGATCAAGACATCACTGACCGACTCTACGGCGGTGACATTGATATGCGCATCCACCAGGAAATCATGCTGGGTGTAGGCGGCGTGCAGATGTTAAAGGCATTAGGGTTGCCGGTAGCTGCATATCATATGAATGAGGGCCATGCGGCATTTTTAGCCCTAGAGCGCATTCGGATATTAATTCAGGAAGAGGGACTGAATTTTGCTGAAGCTAGACAGGTAGTAGCTTCGAGCAGTATTTTTACCACTCACACGCCCGTCCCAGCGGGGATTGACTTGTTCTCTGCTGATAAGATTACCTATTACTTGGGACGCTACGCCGACATCTTTGGCTTGTCTAGAGACCAACTTTTGGCTCTAGGGCGTGAGAACACAGGCGATCTCACTTCGCCTTTCAGCATGGCGGTGCTGGCGCTAAAGATGGCGACATTTGCCAATGGTGTTGCCCAACTGCACGGTGTGGTGTCGCGAGAGATGTTTCAAAGTCTGTGGCGGAACCTGCCGGAAGCGGAAGTGCCAATTACGGCAATCACGAACGGTGTCCATGCTCGTAGCTGTGTCGCTAAATCGACTCAAGAGCTGTACGAGCGCTACTTGGGGCCAAACTGGTCGTCGGCACCAACAGATAGTCCGCTGTGGGATCGGCTAGAGACGATTCCAGATGAGGAGTTATGGCGCAATCATGAACGTTGCCGATTGGATATGGTGATGTATGTGCGGGACCATCTGGTGAGAACGCGGCGCGAACGTGGGGCAACGGCGGCTGAAGTCGCCCAAGCCCAAGAGGTCCTCGATCCCTCTGTCTTAACCATTGGCTTTGCTCGTCGCTTTGCTACTTACAAACGGGCAACGCTGTGGATGCGCGATTTGGAGCGGATCAAGCAGATTTTGAGCGGGGATAAGAACCGTAAGGTGCAATTTGTGATTGCCGGGAAAGCCCATCCAATGGACGTTCCCGGAAAAGAACTGATTCGCGACATTGTCCACTTCATCCGCGAACAGGGATGTGAGAAGCAGGTTGTGTTTGTTCCCAATTACGACATCCATATTGCTCGACTGTTGGTAGCCGGGTGTGACGTCTGGATGAACACCCCCCGTCGTCCACGAGAGGCATCCGGTACGAGTGGAATGAAAGCGGCAATGAATGGACTGCCGAATCTGAGCGTGCTGGATGGTTGGTGGGATGAGGCTGACTATGTCCGTACTGGCTGGGCCATTGGACACGGTGAAA